>CAMDJU010000073.1 GCA_945900695.1 Bordetella parapertussis
TCAATTTTGTAGCCATCCGGGTCCACAACAAAGGCAATCACCCGGGTGCCGCCGGCCACGGGGCCTGGCTCTCGGGTGATTTTTCCTCCCTGCGCGCGGATGCGATCGCAGGTGGCATACACATCGCTGACCCCCAAGGCCAAATGGCCAAAGGCGGTGCCCACCTCATACTGGTGCACGCCATGGTTGTAGGTGAGTTCAATTTCGGCATGATCAGGGTTGCTGCCGTAGCCCACAAATGCCAATGAATACTTTTGTTCTGGTCGCTCTGTGGTGCGCAGTAGGGTCATGTCCAGCACCCTTGTATAGAAATCAATCGCGCGTTGCAAGTCTGTGACGCGCAGCATGGTGTGTAAAAGTCTCATCGGGATGTGCTTTCAGGCAGGTCAAAAATCAAACAGTTGCAAGTGGCATGGGCATACAGGCTGCCGTCAGGGCCAAACAACTGGCTTTGCGCGGTGGCCAATTGTCGGCCACAGTGCACCACGTGTGCCACGGCTTGAACCCGTTCCACACCCAAAGGTATCGACCTGACCAGCTGAAGGTTGAGCTGGGTGGTCGTATAACCCCGACCAGCAGGCAGCATGGTGTGCACGGCACAGCCCAGGGCCGAGTCCAAAATTGTGGCGTACCAGCCGCCATGGACCGTGCCCATGGGGTTCAAATGGGTGCTTTGGGGGCGGCCTTGAAAGATCACTTGACCCAGGCTGGCATGGACAATGCAAAAATTCAGTTGCATTGCCATGGACGCCGGTGGGGTGCGGCCCTCGAGCATGCCCGTGATGGCTTCCAGGCCAGTTTGCCCGTGCCAAATCTCCCCGGCTTGCAGCGCTGGTGGGTGCGTGTGGGCTCGGGCTTTTTCTTCCAGTTCGAGCCAATCTTGCAGTACCGCTTGGGCTGCTTGGGCGTCCAGTTTTTTCGTTTGTTGTGGGTTCATCATCGGGTCAATTCATCGTCCTTGGAACTGCGGCCGCCGCCGCTCTTGCATGGCCAGCCGCCCTTCAGCAAAATCGGCGCTGTCTTGGCTCATGGTCTCGCGCGCCTGGATGGCGTCTAAATCCAGGGTATTGAGGGCCACATCCATCAAGGATTGCTTGGTGGCTTGTACGGCCAGTGGTGCCATATTCAGCACTTGTTGCACCAATTGTTGCAATTGCTCGTCAAATTGAGATTCGGTGACCAGGGCATGGAACAGGCCACAAGCTTGGAGTTGCTCAAAGGGCATGGACAAGCCCGTTAAAAAAGCCCGCTGGCTGAAGCTGAGCCCCATTTTTTGGACATAGCGTTGCAAACCACTGGCGTAGTAGTGCAATCCAATGGCGCAGGCGGGCATGCGCCACTCCAGGCCCTGTTGCGCCAGCACCAGGTCACAGGCCAGCACCACATCGGTGGCGCCCCCATACACGCTGCCGTTGAGCGCGCAAATGGTCACGGGGCGAAGCCGCGCCAGGACATCGGGCACGGTTTGAAAAAAGTTGGGGGCCGATGCATCGTCATCCAAGCCGGCCATGTGATAGCCGGCACTGAACACGGGGCGCGGCATGTCTTGGGTGTGTGCACGCAGCACCACAACACGGATATCTGGGGTGGCGTTGATGGTCGCAAAATGATCCATCAATGCGCTCAGGTCTTGGTTGTTCAAACTGTTGCGCAAGGCGGGCCGCTGCAAGGTGATGGTGGCCACGCCAGCCTGGAGGTGCAAGCTGGGGGCGTTATTCAAAGGGGCGCTGCTCATCACAGATCTGTCCAGGCCTGGCGAAAACGAAGGGCTTGTTGGTGCACCTCGGCGACCGCCATGCCGGGTTTGAACAGAGCAGAGCCAATGCCAAAACCGCTCGCGCCTGCGCTGCGATAGGCGGCCATGTTCTCGGGTTTGATGCCGCCAACCGGAAACAAGGCGGTGTGGGCTGGCAACACGGCGCACCATGCCTTGAGCACGGCCGGTTGCACCATTTCAGATGGAAAGACCTTGAGCCCATCTGCTTGGCTGCGCAAAGCGGCAAAGGCCTCCGAGGGGGTGGCCACCCCGGGCAGGGCGATCATTCCCAAACGCTTGGCCTCGGCCACGACCGAAGGGTCAAAGTGCGGGCTGACGATCAGTTGCCCACCGGCGGCATGGACATCTCGGACCTGTTGCGCATCCATCACCGTGCCCGCGCCGATCAAGCACGGGCCCAGGCGCGCACGCAGGGCCGCGATGCTGTGCAATGGTTTGGGCGAGTTCAAGGGCACTTCAATGATGCACCAGCCGGCATCGATCAAGGCCTGGCCGACCAACAGGGCTTGGTCAGGTTCGATGCCACGCAAAATGGCGATCAAGGGCAGTTGTGCCATGGCGCTGGGCAGGTCAAGGGTTTGGATCATGGGCTCATGCTACCAAGGGTGTGGTTGGTCGATTGGCTCGCCAGGTATTGCAATCCCTGCCAGGTGGCTTCATCGCCCATGGTTTGGCAACTCAGCCCCTGCAAGGCCAAAGCGCGTTGATAGCGCTTTTGCAGGGCAAGATTGGCCACCACCACCGGTGGCCCTGTCAGCAGATGGGCCTGGGCGCGCAGCTCTTCACCAATCAATAAACCCGACAGGTAGGCCAAGCCTTGCGAGGGGTTGAGGCGATCCATCAATGACAGGGTGCGTACGGAAAAAAGGGTGTGCAAAAGACTGGCACCGCTCAGCGCAAGCGTCACCCCTTGATCAAAAAAAGGTTCATCCACATCATCTGCCGGAGATCGGTCAGACTGTGGTGAGCTGAGCGTTCGCCCCAAAATAGAGTGCTGCTTCAGCAGCGAAAAGCATTCGCCGGTCATGAAGGTGTGAAAGCGCAAAACACATTGGTTTTCCACGGTCACCCATTTGCTGTGGGTGCCCGGCAGGATCACAGTGGCATCCGAGCGGCCCAACAGGTGCAAAGCCCCCAGCACCTGGGTTTCTTCTCCGCGCATCACATCGGGGGCATGGGGCAGTTCGCAAGAAATGCCTGGCACCAAAGCCACTTTGCGGTCTTGCACCCAGACCAAATGCTGGGTCAGGTTTTGCAAGGGGCTGGGGCAGGCCATATAGGGTGCCAGTTGCCAGCCTTGGGCGCTGCCAGCCATGCCGCAAATCAGGGTCAAGGCTTGGGGGTGAGCCATCCAATCGCCGCACAAAACGGCCAAAGCATCTGCAAACCCGTTTGGGAGAACTTGCAAAATACCTTGATCGCTGTGGCGCACCGCCGCAATCTGACCCTGGGAAATCAGCGCGGCACGCAGTGCACTGGTGCCCCAATCCACTGCAATCAAATGGGGGTGGTGAATGGTGTGGGTGGGGGGCATGTTCAGTCTCCCTTGCGCAGGGTTTTGCCAGCTGATGGTGTGGTCAATGGATCAACACAGTATAGAAGTGATGCCTTTTGAGGGTTTGCTCTCGGGGGCGTGGAGGGTCTGCCCTGAAATAATGCGCCACATGGGTCAGGGGCTTGAGCCGTGGATGCCGACAAGGAGACAGCATGAAAATTTTGATCACAGGTGGCGGCGGATTTTTGGGCGCTCGATTGGCCCGCACCTTATTGTCCAAAGGTCAATTGAATGGACAAACCATCAGTGCTTTGATGTTGGCCGATCAGCAAGCCCCGCCGCAGGATGTGCGGTCGCAGCCCAAGGTGCATGTGCGCACGGGCCCTTTGCTGGCGCAAGTGGATGAACTGGCGTCTTGGCAACCCGAAGCGGTTTTTCACTTGGCTTCAGCCGTGTCTGGAGAATGTGAAGATGATTTTGATTTGGGCTTGCGATCCAACATCGACTCCACCCGCGCACTGTTGGATGCATTTCGACATGCCAAGCACGCACCGCGCTTTGTATTCTCCAGTTCAGTCGCGGTGTATGGCCCCGATCCCGCGCACCATTGGCCGGGTGTGGTCAGTGATGAAACCTTGCCCACCCCACAGACTTCCTACGGCATCCACAAGCTCATTTGTGAGCATTTGGTCACCGACTACACGCGCAAGGGTTATATCGACGGGCGCAGTGCGCGCTTGATGACGGTCACCGTGCGTCCAGGGCGACCCAACGGTGCAGCGTCTTCTTTTTTCAGCGGCATCATCCGCGAACCTTTGGCCGGTGAGGCTTCCATTTGTCCCGTGGATGCCAGCGTATCGCACCCCGTGGCATCGCCTGGAAAAACCATTGAGGGTCTGATCGCGGTGTTTGAAGCCACGCGCGAGGCCTTTCAAGGGCGCACGGCCATGAACCTGCCCGGCTTGAATGTCACGGTGGCCCAGATGTTGGACGCGCTAGAGGCTGTGGCAGGGCCAGAGGTTCGCTCCCACGTGCGCTTTGAGCGCCATGAACAAATTGCAGGCATTGTGGCCAATTGGAGCCAGGGCGCCACGGCCCAGCGTGCCGCCCATTTGGGCTTGATGCCCGACCCGGATTTTCAAACCATCATCCGCCAGTACATGGCCGATTGTGAGTTGGCTGGCTTGGGTGCCAGCGCGCTCAAAGGTTTGCGGCGCTGAGCGCGTCAGTGGTTGTCACGCGGCACAAAGGCGCCGCGATGACCGCGCAAAAAGTCCAGGTCAGCCCCTTCGTCGGCTTGCAGCACGTGGTCGATGTAGAGCTTCCAGTAGCCTGAGTTGAGTCGGGGTTCAGGGGCTTTCCACAGGGCGCGGCGTTGTGCCAAGACGGCATCGCTCACATGCAGTTGCAGCAAGCGCTTGGGCACATCGAGTTCAATGGTGTCGCCGTTTTCCACCAAGGCCAATACGCCCCCGGCGGCGGCCTCAGGTGCTGTGTGGAGCACCACGGTGCCGTAGGCCGTGCCGCTCATGCGTGCATCGCTGATGCGTACCATATCGGTGATGCCTTTGCGCAAAATTTTCGGTGGCAAGGGCATGTTGCCCACCTCGGCCATCCCGGGGTAGCCTTTGGGGCCGCAGTTTTTCAACACCAAAATACAGTTTTCATCGACGTCCAGGTTTTCGTCGTCGATGCGCAGGTGAAAGTCCTCAATGTTTTCAAACACCACAGCTCGACCCTTGTGCACCAGCAAAGCGGGTGTTGCCGCACTGGGCTTGATCACCGCACCCCTGGGGGCCAGATTGCCCCGAAGCACCGCGATGCCTGCTTTGTCTTTGAAGGGCGATGAAAAGGGTTTGATCACCCGCGGGTCATGGTTTTGCGCACCAGCGATGTTTTCGGCCACGGTGTGGCCACTGGCTGTGAGCAGGTCTTTGTGCAGCAGGTGTTCGATTTCTTTCATCACCACAGGCAGTCCGCCGGCATAGCAAAAATCTTCCATCAAATGCTCGCCAGAAGGTTGCAAGTTGACCAAGCAGGGCAGGTCGCTGGCCAGGTGATCAAAGTCCTCCAGTGTGAGAGTCACACCGAGACGGCCGGCCATGGCAATCAAGTGGATCACCGCGTTGGTAGATCCGCCAATGGCTGCCAAGGTTTTGATGGCGTTTTCAAAGGCTTCGCGGGTCAGAATTTGAGAAATTTTGTGGTCGCTGTGAACCATTTCCACAATGCGCCGTCCAGCCATGCGGGCCAAGACATTGCGGCGCCCATCTACCGCTGGGTATGCGGCATTGCCCGGCAGGCCCAGGCCCAAGGCTTCAACCATGCTGGCCATGGTCGAGGCCGTTCCCATGGTCATGCAGTGACCATGGCTGCGGTGCATGCAGCTTTCGGCCTCAAGAAATTCGGCCAACTTCAAGGTGCCCGCGCGCACTTGCTCGCTCATGCTCCACACGCCTGTGCCCGAGCCCAACTCTTGACCGCGCCACTTGCCGTTGAGCATGGGCCCGCCACTGACCCCAATGGTGGGCAAGTCCGCACTGGCCGCACCCATGATGAGGGCGGGGGTGGTTTTGTCGCAGCCCATGAGCAGCACAACGCCGTCCATGGGGTTGCCTCGGATGCTTTCCTCTACGTCCATGCTGCTGAGGTTGCGGTACAGCATGGCGGTCGGGCGCAGCATCACTTCACCCAAGGACATCACAGGAAACTCCAACGGAAATCCACCCGCTTCATAAACCCCGATCTTGACTTGTTCGGCGATGGTTCTGAAGTGCGAGTTGCAGGGGGTCAATTCACTGAAGGTATTGCATATACCAATGACGGGACGACCATCGAATTGATCGTGGGGGATGCCCTTGCCCTTGAGCCAGCTGCGATAGGCAAACCCATCTCGGTCTTGGCGCCCAAACCATTGTTGGCTGCGCAGTTCTTCAGGTTTTTTGCGAGGTGTGGTGCTCATCTGGGTCTCCGTCGTGCTGGGTCATGGGGCATCGTTATCGTATGATGTTAGCTCGAAATCCACTCTGGAGTTATCCATGGACCACCCTGAAATTTTGTGCGTGTCAAAGCTTCCCCCGTTCTTGATGAGCGACTTGCAAGACCATTTTCAAATTCACGACCATGAGCACATCACCGATCCGGGGGCCTTGGGCCGGATTCGGGCCATCGTCGGTGGAGGCGAGTCCAAAATTGACAAGAAATTGCTCAGCTTGTTTCCCGCAGTGGAAATGGTTTCGATTTTTGGGGTGGGTTATGACGGCGTAGACATCCCCACCATCCAAGAGCGCGGTATCCGCGTGACCCATACGCCTGGGGTTTTGAACGACGATGTGGCGGATTTGGCGCTGGGTCTCATGCTGTCGGTGGCCCGTCGCATTCCACAAGCGCACCAATTTGTGCGCGCTGGTGATTGGGTGGACGGGCCCTTTCCCCTGGCTCGCAAGTTGACCGGTGCCCGATTGGGCTTGGTGGGCATTGGGCGCATTGGGCAAGCGATTGCCAAACGCGCAGCCGCTTTTGACATGAGCATTGCTTACACGGCGCGCCATGAGCGTCCAGATCTGCCTTTCGTCTATTGGCCCAGTCCCAAAGACTTGGCGGCGCAGGTGGACTTTCTGGTGGCCATCACACCTGGAGGCGATGGCACGCGGGGCTTGATCAATGCCGAGGTGTTGGCCGCCCTGGGGCCTAAGGGGTTTTTGATCAACGTGGCCCGGGGGTCTGTGGTGGACCAGCCGGCACTGATCCAGGCACTCAAATCCAAATCCATCGCCGGCGCTGGTTTGGATGTTTACATCGATGAGCCCAGGGTGGTGCCTGAGTTGCGGGCTTTGGAGAATGTGGTTCTCACACCCCACATGGCCAGCGGCACCCTGGAAACGCGGCGTGCCATGGCCAATTTGGCATTGGGGAATTTGCAAGCACATTTCGCAAATCAGCCCTTGCTCACGCCCATCCCAGAGTGCCCACCCCCTCGGGAATAAGCGCAAACCCGTTCAGGGTTTTCAGGGGTGTATGCGGCCAGTCAATGGTCATACGATAGGCGTCCTATGCACAAATTGCGCTTGATTTCGCCCACGCGGATCCCTGTCAAAAATGCCCACGCCAGCACGGTAGAAGTGCTGGGGAAAAGCATTGTGGCGGGTCAATACCCGGTGGGCACGAGTTTGCCGCCCGAGCCACAGTTGTGTGAAAACTTTGGGGTCAGCAGAACCGTGGTCCGCGAGTCCATCAAATCTCTGGTGGCCAAAGGTTTGATCGTCACGGGGCCGAAATTAGGAACCCGTGTTTTGCCTGAAGATCAATGGAATTGGTTTGACCCCGATGTGGTGTCTTGGCTTTCGCAAAAGCGCTTGAGTGCCGATTTTTTGCGTGATTTGCAGGAGTTGCGGCGCATTGTGGAGCCCGCTGCCATCCGTTTGGCGGCAGATCGCGCGACACCGCAAGCTTTGTCCTCTATCGAAATTGCTTTTTCAGGTATGAAAAATGCGGTCGAAAACGGTGGGGACTACGTCACGCATGACCTGCGCTTTCACCAAGGTTTGTTGCAGGCTTCTGGCAACCGTTTATTGGTGCAAATGAGCAAGGTTTTGGGTGCACTGCTGCGCACGAGTTTTGAAATTTCCACCGCGAAAAAAAATGGCCCTGCCCAATCCTTGTCCATGCACAGAGACGTATTGGATGCCGTGATCTCGCGTGACCCAAATCGGGCCGAAGCGGCCATACTGCGATTGATTGATGGCGCCAAGCAAGACATTGAGTCGGTCTTGTCTTCTCGCCGTCGCATCCCCAACATTGGGCGCCCAGCTTCACCCTTGCGGGCCCTTTGATTTCCACCACTTCCATACAAAAGGAGACAAACCATGAGAATGAAAAAAATGTGGACCGTGGCCATGGTGGCCGCCGGCATGTTGGCGGCAGCGCCCGCCATGTCACAAGAAAAACTCAATGTATTTTGGGTCAAGGGTTTTTACAAGGCAGAAGATGATGCTTTGTACGCGGCCATCAAAAAGTTTGAGGCCAAGTACAAAAATGTCAAAGTCGAACTGTCCCAGTACCCCATTCAAGACATGATTCCCAAAACCGTTGCGGCTTTGGACTCAGGCACACCGCCGGACGTGGCCTATGCCGACGTTTACGACTTTCAAGTGACTGCTTCGTGGGCCTATGACGGCAAGCTCGAGGACATCAGCAGCGTGATCAACCCTATCCGTGCCCGTTTCGCTGGCAACACCATTGAAACCACGTTCTTGCTCAATAACAAAGAAAATAAACGCGCTTATTACGCCTTCCCCATCAAACAGCAGACCATGCACATCCAATATTGGGCTGACATGTTGAGTGATGCGGGCTTCAAGGACACTGACATTCCCACCAATTGGAAAGACTACTGGGAATTTTGGTGCAGCAAGGTTCAAGTGGCGCACCGACAAAAAACGGGTCAACGCAGTTTTGGTATCGGACATCCCATGGGCGTTGATTCCAGCGACTCCTTCTTTTCCTTTTTGACCTTTATGGATGCGCACAACGTCAAACTGGTCAGTGACTCGGGCAAGCTGCTGGTTGACGACCCTGACGTTCGCAAGGGGCTGATCGCTGCCATGACCGACTACACCGCTTTGTATGGCCGCGGTTGTACGCCACCATCATCGACCAGCTGGAAGGACCCGGACAACAACGTTGCGTTTCACAACAAGACAACGGTGATGACCCACAATGCCACCATCTCCATTGCGGCCAAATGGTTGGACGACATGAACAACGCGGCGCTCACGCCTGAGCAGCGCGCTACGGCCAGCAAAAACTACAAAGAGCTGGTGAAAACTGCGGGCTTCCCCAACAAACCCGATGGCTCCAAAATGGTCTATCGTGCAGCAGTCAAAACTGGCGTGATCTTTAAAGATGCCAAAAACAAGGCGCGCGCCAAGGACTTTGTGGCTTTCTTGTTGCAAGAAGAAAACCTGACGCCTTATGTCGAAGGCTCTTTGGGTCGCTGGTTTCCCGTGACCAAAGTGGGGCAACAAAGTAAATTCTGGCAAGAAGACGTCCATCGCAAAGCGGTGTACACCCAGTTCATGAATGGCACCAGTCCATTCGAGTTCACGAAAAACTTCCGCTTCACACAGCTCAACAACGAAAACGTGTGGGCCAAGGCGATGAACCGGGTGCAGAACGAAAAGGTACCGGTCGAGAAAGCCGTGGATGAGATGATTGACCGCATCAAGGCCGTGGCCCGCTGATGACTTGACGACGAAAAACGGGGCCCAATTCAAACTTGGGCCCCGTCTTTTTGGTTCAACCGCGCTATGTCTGACTCCCTTGCATTGACACCTGCTGCTCCCTCCACACTCACCCAATGGGAGCGTGCTGGCAGATGGATGTTGGTGCCTTACTTATTGATTTTTTTCCTGTTTGTGCTTTATCCCGTTTGCTATGGGCTGTGGTTGGCACGCCACCCGGAAAGTTATGTCAAGCTGTTTGACGACCCTATATTTTTCCGTACCGCGGTGAACACCTTGGTTTTTTTGGTGGTGGCCATCAATGTAAAGATGGCCATGGCCATGGTTTTATCGGGTTTCTTTTTGAACAAAAGGTGGTGGATCAAGGGCTTGTCTTTGTTGTTCATCTTGCCCTGGGCCCTGCCGTCGATACCCACCATTTTGTCGGTGCGGTTCATGCTCAACCCCGAGTGGGGTGTGATCAACACGCAAATTTTCCAACTCACCGGTTTAGATGGCCCCAATTGGCTCAATGACACCACGTTGGCAATGACTTTCGCCATGCTCATGCACATCTGGAAATCCTTGCCCTTTTGGACCTTGATCTTGCTGGCGGGTCGCATGTCCATTCCGGCCGAGCAATACGAGGCCGCCTCGGTGGACGGAGCGAGCTCTTGGCAAAAATTCAGGTTCATCACTTGGCCATCGATGCAGACCTTGTACTTGACTTCCACGATTTTGTCGATGATTTGGACTTTGGGTGACTTCAATTCGGTGTATTTGCTGACCGGCGGCGGACCAGCGGATTTGACCCACGTGCTGGCCACCTTGGGTATTCGCTATTTGCGATTGGACCAAGTGGACTTGGCCATGGCCTCGATCGTGGTGGCGCTGCCGCTGGTCTTGCCATTGGTGTTTTTCATGATGAAGCGCTTGTCCAAATGAAGGTCTATCCATGAAGCCCTGGACTTGGCGCAGCACCCTGACCGAGGCCAAACTGCTGCTGATCGGTATCCCCTTGTTTTTGTGGACGATGATCCCGGTTTATCACTTGGTTTTGTTTTCTATTTCGCCACGGGACTCGGCCACTTCGGGTCGGCTTTGGCCCAAAGAACCCACCCTGCAAAACTTTAACTTTGTGTTTTATCAAAAGCATTTTTACCTGGATTATTTTTGGATCCAGTTGGGTAACTCGGTGTTGATTGCAACGGCGGTGGCTTTTTTGACCTTGGTGATTTCTACCTTTGCTGCTTTCGCCATCAGTCGATTGCGCGTCAATGGTGGCAGGACTGTGCTGAACATGGCTTTGTTCACCTATTTCATACCAGCAGCTTTTTTGGCCGTGCCGATGTACAAAACCATGGGTATTTACGGCTTGCTCAACAGCCAGTGGGCTTTGATTTTGGCCATGGTCACCATTGCCTCGCCGTATTGCATCTGGGTTCTCAAACAAGCCTCTGACAAGTTGCCTTATGAGCTCGATGAGGCGGCCCGCATGGATGGCGCGTCCCCCATGCAATTGTTCCGCTTGGTTTATTTGCCCCTGATGGTGCCGTCTTTGGTGGCGGTGGGTACCTATTCTTTGCTGTTGGCTTGGAATGAATACCTGTACGCTTTTTTGCTGCTGTCGCGCGACGA
>CAMDJU010000074.1 GCA_945900695.1 Bordetella parapertussis
CAACTACACCGACCACATGCAAGAGATGGCCCGGGTGCTGAACCAGCCCCAAGGGCCGTCCATGAAAGAGCTGGGTGAGTTGCCCTGGCACTTCATCAAAACCGGTGCTTCATCGGTGGTCGGGCCCGGCGCCAAGGTGAAGATGCCCACCGGCTCCAAGATGGTGGATTGGGAGATTGAGCTGGTGGCGGTGATTGGCAAGACCGCCAAAAATGTTCCGGTGAACAAAGCCTTGTCTTATGTGGCAGGCTACACCATTGCCGATGATTTGTCGGCACGCGACTTTATGAAGCGCGACAAAATCCCTCAATCCATGCCGTTTCACATCGACTGGATTGGGCAAAAGTGTTTTGATGGCGCCTGCCCCCTGGGCCCTTGGATCGTGCCCAGCGACCAAATCAAAAGCCCGAACCAGCTTGCGCTCAAGCTGTGGCTCAACGGCGAGTTGATGCAAGACTCGCACACCAGCCAGTTGATTTTTGACGTGGCCGAGCAAATTGCCGGCTTGTCATCGCGCGTCACCCTGCACCCCGGCGACCTGATCCTCACCGGCACCCCAGCTGGCGTGGGCATGGGTCGGCGCTTGTTCTTAAAGCCCGGTGACCAGATCAAGATGTGGATCGAAAACATTGGTGAGTTGAGCCACAGCATGGTTTAAGCCAACGTCCGCGCCGCGCACAGGGCGGTGCCGAAGAGACGAAGCGCTGCATTGTTTAGCCCAAGCAGCGATTTAGGTGCGGACGCCCATACCATTTGAAGAATTCAATTCGGTCAACGCCGCATTCTTCGTGCCAAGCTGTTGATTGAAGTCACCGCTTTTTTCAAGCTTTGTGCGCCCTCCGGCCGCGGATGATTTTTTGGTTTTTCTTCGGCTTCCACTTGGAGTCGGCAATCTCCTTGATGCGGCCCAACTCCTTTTCGAGGCCCACGGCTGCCTGGTACTCCAGCTCTGCCTGCTGCTTGTAATGATCCAGACGCTCCAGAGTCCACTCGAAGAGTTTTTTGTTGCTCTCCAATCTGCTGAAGTGGTTGCGCCATGCTTGTGCATCTTCAGACGTGTAGGCGATGGCGGTGTATGCCGTGTAGTAAAGGGTGCTGGCCGCCAAGCTGGCGTTCCAGGAATTAAAGTTCAACTTGGCCGCGGCTTCTGCCCCTAGACCGAGGGTGAGTCCCGCTTCAAACTCAAGGTTCTGTCCACCGGCGCCAGTTGATTCGAATTCAAATTTGAACTTTGCACCTGCGCCTGCGGTAAATGATGCTTCGACCTCGCCCTTCAAAATTTGAAGGCCCCCGAGCTTGAAGCCGACGGCGGCTGAGCCTGTGATGCGGGCACCCGCAAAGACCTCCGCACCTATCGCCAGCTTGACCCCGTCCACTGTGGCGCTGAACTCCACACTGGCATTGGCCAGGGCGCCTGCAAACGCCTCAGCGGATGCTTCCAGCAAGAAAACATCACCAATCTCGATATTTGCATCGAACTTTATTCGAATGCCAACCATGGCATCAATGCTGGCCTTGGCTTCAACGCCATTTCTGCCCCAGGTGGCCTCCCCTTGCCCCGCTATCTTTGCCCCAATCAGCGCTTGGCCCTCAAACGTGGCCTTCATGCCCGTGCACTCGATTTCATATTTGCCGGTTTTCTTCACGCCGACAAACGCTTCCGCCTCCGCTTTGATGGTCGTTTTATATTCTTCAATGCTCCATTCGCTGGAACTGTTGGTCGACGCCCCTACTGTAGATTCAGTCTTGAACTTGGAAGGCTCGCGCAGCAATTTGCTGGCATCTTTGAGCAGCACATCCAGCACCAGGCGTGCCTTCTCAGTGACGGCGTTACCTAAGAAGGCAATGAACAACGCTGTTTCGTCCGTTTTGCCATCTTCATCGACACCCACTGAAATCGTACTGTCGCCATGCAGCAGGTCATCCAGCCAGAAATTCACAAGCACGATTTTCTTATCGATGACGCAACGTTTGGTGTTGGGGCCGGCCAGACGGTCGGCCAAATTCATCGCAGACACGCTGGTGGTCAGCCTCGCCAATTGTTCTGCCGAAAGCAAATCCTCTTTAAATTGCTGAAGGTAGGTTCGCTCCAGCGTTGCAATACAGCGATCAATCCGATCGCCCTCTTGCCACAGGCGAGACACGATGTCGGGTCGAACCGTGCTGGACTTGAATTTTTCTCTGCGCTCATCCAGGAAAAATGCGTAACAGTGCAAAACCTCGTGAAATTCTTTGGCCAACTGGCGCCGATGCACATGCCCGCCCTGAAACTGATTGGCCAACTGATCCATCCTAGAAATACTTGCCAGCCGCATGATCCAGCTGTTGATTTGCACATCAAGATCTGGACGATCTAGCCATTCCACATCGTACTTGTAGGTCACTGGGACTTTTTTATTGATGTCAAACATGGATTTACTTTCTAAGGTTAGACACCGTTCACTTAATTTTTTGGGCGGTATCCTTGCTCAAGTTTAAAACACCACCGGCTTGAATGAATCCATCACCAACACCTGCCACCTGTCGGCTTGGTGGTGCATGGTCATTTTGGCCTTTGAGGAATATGCCCACTTTGACGAGGTAGAAACCTAAAGTGGGCAACGGCTGCTGAATGCTTGGACTGGGCTCAGCGCACGCAGTAAAAAGAAAACTCCTTGCCGTTGACCTCTTCGGGGTGGCGCACGGGAGAAGGGTTGCGGGTGGTGGGCGACATGACGTGGTTATCGGCCAGCGCCCACAACTGGTGGCCCAGCGAGACGCCGCCGTTCCAGTCGCCCAAGATCGATAAAAAATCGTATTCGCTCTCGGTGGGCAAGCGCGCTTTGATGGCTTTGCAGGCTTGCTCGGCCACTTTGGGCGTGGGCGCGGTGTTGATCGACGTGCCCGGTGCGCCGACCAAGACGATGAATTTGTCGCCGATGCTGATCAAGGTGGGAAAGCTGGTGCGCTGAAAATGCCGCACCATTTGCAGCGCAATGGCCGACATCACCTGCTCGGGTCGGCCCTGGGCCTGAAAGTTCACCGTCTCGCCACGCGGCAAAACCACGTGCAGGGTGACGAACAAATCACCCCGGCAGTTGGGGGCAAAGCTGTAGGTGCCCCAGGCAAAGCCTTTGACCCGCGACATTTGTTGCAAGTCGGGGGTGTCAAAGCGCTTGCCCTGCTTCAAGGCGTTGATCAGGTCGATGACCGGTGTGTTGTTGGCAAACTCCAGGCGGGTGTTTTCGGGGTTCACGCCGCGCGACACCGCGTCGATGCCCGCTTTGAGCGTGGCCTCCAAGAGGATATCCATCCCCGGCCCTTGGGTGGCTTGGGCGCGGTTTTTATCGATCAGGCCATCGACCACCACCAATATGTCCAAGGCATCGCGCGAGGCCACACCGGTGTAGAGCAGCTCTTTGAGTTGGCCCGTGGCCTGCATGGCCAACTCGTTGCGGCTTTTGCCATAGGCGTCTTGAAACTGGCACAGGTCTTGGCCGCGCAAAAACAAAATGGTCGGCCACAGGGTGATTTTTTCAATCGCCCAAGCGTGGGTGCTGGCGGCACACCACAGCGCCATGCCCGCCGCCAAGCTGCGCCAAGTTAGACGCGATACAGGGCTGAGCAGCGTGGGTTGGGTATAAAAGCGCATCGCGCCAGCTTAGGGCTTGGGCGTTGCGTCACATTGATGCACATCAAGCCCTGGCGAATGATGGGTCTTCATATCCAGGGAGTTACACATGCGGACTTCGTCAACAAGCCACCCTTCGCCGCTGTGAGACTGCGGACCTTGGCAGCCCCAAACAATCCTTCACGTGTCTCGCTGTTACAGCTTAAGCGCTGGCGCGCTTCATCAAAATCTCAAACGCGGGAAGGGTTTTGCCTTCGAGCACTTCTAGGAAGGCGCCGCCACCGGTGGAGATGTAACCGATCTTGGATTCAATGCCGTACTTGGCAATCGCGGCCAAGGTGTCGCCGCCACCGGCGATGCTGAACGCATCAGAATCGGCAATCGCATGCGCCACCACCTTGGTGCCATTTTCGAACGCGTCAAACTCGAACACGCCCATGGGGCCGTTCCACACAATCGTGCCCGCCGCTTTGAGTTGCGTGGCCAAGCGTTGTGCGGTCTCGGGGCCGATGTCCAAAATCAAGTCGTCATCGGCCACCTCGGTGGCTTTTTTCACCGTGGCTGGCGCATTCGCGCCAAAGCTTTTCGCACAGACCACATCGGTGGGGATGGGGACCGCGATGCGGGCGTCGCCTAATTTGTCGCCCCGTGCTTTCATCGCAGCGATGACCGCCTTGGCTTGGCCCACCAAATCGGGTTCGGCCAAAGATTTGCCGATGTTCAAACCCGCCGCCAACATGAAGGTGTTGGCAATGCCACCGCCCACGATCAGCTGGTCCACGTTGTTCGCCAGCGCTTGCAAAATGGTCAGCTTGGTGCTGACCTTGCTGCCCGCCACGATGGCGGCGAGTGGCCGCTTGGGGTTGGCCAGCGCCTTGGTGATGGCGTCAATTTCAGCGGACAACAAAGGCCCCGCACAGGCGATGGGCGCGAACTGCGCGATGCCGTAGGTGGTGCCCTCGGCGCGGTGCGCGGTGCCAAACGCGTCGTTGACATAGATGTCGCAAAGAGCGGCCATTTTCCGCGCCAATTCTTCGCTGTTGTTCTTTTCGCCTTTGTTGACGCGGCAGTTTTCCAGCATCACCACTTGACCGGGCGCGACCTGCACCCCCGCCACCCAGTTGGTCACCACCGGCACCTCACGGCCCAGCAGTTCGCCCAAGCGCTTGGCCACAGGTGTCAAAGAATCTTCGGGCTTGAACTCGCCCTCGGTCGGTCGGCCCAAATGGCTGGTGACCATCACCGCAGCACCTGCGGCCAGCGCCATTTGGATGCAAGGGACGGACGCGCGGATGCGGGTGTCTTCGCTGATGTGGCCGTGGTCGTCAAAAGGGACGTTGAGGTCGGCACGGATAAAGACGCGTTGAGCTTGGGCTTTTCCTTGGGCGCAGAGGTCGGCGAAGCGGATGATGTTCATGGTGCAGAAATATTGGTTTTTTGGATTTTAGGTGGCGGCGATGGGCTGTCATGGGACTGACATGAACCGCCAAGGGCTAAAGCCATGCGGTGGCGGGGCTTACCAACCCCAGCCCATGTGCAGGGGCAGGTAGACCGCCATGCCCACCACGATGGTGCCCAGCACCGCTTGGCCTTGGCCGCGCCGGGACAGGTAATAGGCCACGCCGGCTGCGGCGCCATACAAGCGGGCGTCTTGCCACGTGGTGATGAGCGCGCCATGGCTGACCATCACCTCGGGCACAACCACGGCGGCCAAGGCGGCGATGGGCGCGTATTGCAAGCCGCGCTGGGCCCAGGAAGGAAAAGGCAGCTCGCGGTTCAAGATAAAGAAAAAGCAGCGCGTGAGCAAAGTGATGGCACCCAGGCCCAGCAAGGTCAGGGCTTGCACGGTGTCCATCAGGCAGCCGCCTTTTTGCCCCAGGCGGTTTGCTCCACCAGCAAGCACACCGCGATGGCCGCAGCGATGGCCACCAAAATATTCAAGCGCAAGGGCATGGCAAAGGCGGCCACCGCCGCCGCCCCCGACACCACCAAGGAGACCGCGCGCAAACGGGTTTGGGTGAGAGAGCACAAGATGCCCACCAAAGCCAGCACACCGGCAAAGCCCAAGCCCCATTCCATGGGCACTTGGCTGGCCAAAAAGATGCCGGCCAAGCTGGCCACTTGCCAGCCCAACCAAGACAAAAAGCAGTTGCCGCACAGGTAGGCCATTTCGGCGCGTTGCCCGGCGGGGTCTTTCGCAGCTTGTGGGTGGCGTTGAACAAACTGCACATAGTTCAAGTCGGCCACCAGATAACCAATGCTCAGGCGCTGCCAACGCGGCCAGGCCATCAAGTAGCCACGCAAATGCAAGCTGAACACGGCAAATCGCAGGTTGACGCAAAACGCGGTGGCCAGCACCACCCACACCGGCGCGCCCACCGCCAACAAGGGCGTGGCCGCCAGTTGGGCGCTGCCGCCATACACCAGCAGGGTCATCCACACCGACACCTCGGTGCCCAAGCCCGCTTGCACCATGGCCACACCGGTCATCAGGCCCCAGGCCCAAATGCCCGGCGAGACTTTGAGGGTGTCGGTCATGCCCTCGCGAAAGGCCGGGTGGCGAAAATTGGCGGGATCAAAGAACATGGATGGTGCTGCGGCTTTGGGCTCACCCGCCCAGCTTTTGCCCGCGCCAGTCGACAACGCCGCCGCGCAAAAAGTCTGCCACGCCCAGGCGCTTGCCGCCGGGTTTTTGCAGCTGCAGCACGCGCAGCACACCGTCGCCCGTGGCCACGTCCAGACCTTGGTCGCTGGCCTGCAGCACTTGACCGGGTAAGGGCGCGCTGGCTGTGTCGGCCAGCAGATGGTCAGCGGTGAAAGGGGCTGCGTTGGGAGCGGTGGCAGCAGTTGCGCCTGCACCCATCGGGGCTTGGGCCTGATCAGGCAAAGCCTGTGCCGACCAAATTTTCAAAGCCTGGCCTTGCCACAGGGTGTGCGCACCGGGGAAGGGGTCGAAGGCGCGAACGCGCCGCGCCAACACGGCGGCAGGCATCGACCAGTCGATCAGCGCTTCGTGCTTTTCAATTTTGGCGGCATAGGTGATGCCCTCCTCGCTTTGCGGCTGGGCCCGCCAAGGTTGCGGCTGGGCCAATACCTCGAGCAAGGCCTGCGCGCCCAAGTGGGCCAAGCGGTCGTGCAAGCGGGCGGTGGTGTCCTCTGGGTGGATGTCGATGGCGCGGCGCAACAGCACGTCCCCGGTGTCCAGCCCCACGTCCAATTGCATGATGCACACACCTGTTTGTGCGTCGCCCGCTTCGATGGCGCGGTGGATGGGTGCCGCACCGCGCCAGCGCGGCAACAGCGAGGCGTGGATGTTCAAGCAGCCCAAGCGCGGCACGGCCAAGGCCCAGGCGGGCAAGATCAAGCCGTAGGCAGCCACCACCATGGCCTGTGCTTGGGCGCGGCCGATGGCGTCTTGTGCAGCGCGGGCGTCGTCGGGGTATTTGCCGTCCAAGCGCAGGCTGCGCGGTTGGGCCAGCGGCAGTTGGTGGGCCAGGGCAAATTGTTTGACGGCGGATGCCTGCAGTTGCAAGCCGCGCCCAGCGGGCCGGTCGGGTTGGGTGAGCACCAAAGCGATGTCATGCCCCGCCGCATGCAAAGCGCTCAGGGCTTGCTGGGCAAATTCGGGCGTGCCCGCAAAGATCAGACGCATGGGCTCAGCGTTGCGACTCGCGTTGGGCCTTGAGGATTTTGCTGCGGATGCGGGTGCGCTTTAAAAAAGACAGGTGTTCCACAAACACCTTGCCTTGCAGATGGTCGATTTCGTGCTGCAAGCAAATGGACTCCAGGCCCTCGGCCTCCACGGTGAAGGCTTGGCCACTGGCGTCGAGTGCGCTGACGCGCACTTGGTGCGCCCGCTCAACGCCGTCGTAAATACCGGGCACCGACAAGCAGCCTTCTTCGCCCTTGATGCGATCGCTGCTGGCCCACTCGATGACCGGATTGATCAAGGCCAGCGGCTGGTTGTGTTCTTCCGACACGTCGATGACGATGACCCGCTCGTGCACGTCCACCTGGGTGGCGGCCAGGCCAATGCCTTTGGCCTCGTACATGGTCTCGGTCATGTCGGCAATGAGTTGGCGGATGCGATCGTCCACCAAGGCCACAGGTTTGGCCACGGTGTGCAGACGCGGGTCGGGATAGGTGAGGATGGTGAGCAAAGCCATGGGGGCATATTGTCCGCGCTTTTGCGCCGCGCCCCAACCCCTGCCGTCAAGCCCACACGCTGGGGTTCACCTATTGCCAAAGGCCACGAGCTGGTCGATGATGAACGCCAAAAAATGCCCCAGGGAGGCACCCATGACACCCACACACACCGCGGCCAGCGACTGGCCCGATTGGTTGCAGTTGGTCACCACACCGGGCGTGAGCGCGCGCCAACTGCGCCAATTGCTCAGTGCTTATGGAGGTCCAGCCCAGGTGCTGGCCGCCAGCGAGGCCGATCGGGCCCATTGGGTGGGCGCGGCAGCGGCGGCCGCTTTGAATCGCCCCCCCGCAGATGCCCCGCTGCGCCGCGCCCGCACCGCGCACTGGCTGGCCCACCCCCCGCCGGGCTGCGCCCACATGATTTGGACCTTGGGCGACGCGGCATATCCCAGTGCTTTTTTGCAGTTGAGCGACCCCCCTTTGATGGTCTACGCCCAAGGCCAAACCGCGCCCTTGAGCGGTGCGGCCTTGGCCGTGGTGGGCAGCCGCAACCCCACCGCTCAGGGCCGAGAGAACGCGCTGGCGTTTGCCCACAACTTGGCCGCCCAGGGCGTGTGTGTGGTCTCTGGCTTGGCCCTGGGCATTGACGCCGCCGCGCACGAAGGGGCCTTGCGTGGGGGCGCTCATTTGCCATTGGCCACGGTGGCCGTGGTCGGCACGGGGCTGGACCGCGTCTACCCCAAGGCCAACCAAGCGCTGGCCCAAGCGGTGGCGCTGCGCGGTTGTCTGATCAGCGAATACCCGCTGGGCACGCCGCCACTGGCCGCGCATTTTCCACAGCGCAACCGGCTGATTGCCGCGCTCGGTCAAGGCTGCCTGGTGGTAGAGGCCGCGCTGTCATCGGGCTCACTGATCACGGCCCACCAAGCCCTGGAGTTGGGGCGCGAGGTGTTTGCCATCCCAGGCTCTATCCATTCAACCCAGTCGCGTGGCTGCCACGCCTTGATCCGCCAAGGGGCCAAGTTGGTCGAGTCGGCCCAAGATGTGTGGGATGAATTGCGCGCCCCAGGCCTGTGGGGCGGGGGCTTGGCACAGCCGCGCTCAAAGGCGCTGAGCGCGGCCACAGGGGTTGAAGACGTCCAGGGGTCGGCTGAACTTGCCAACGATGCCGTGCTGCAAGCCCTGGGCTGGGAGCCTTGTGGCTTGGACCAACTGCAAGCGCGCTGCGGCTGGGACACGGCCGCATTGCAAGCGCATTTATTGCAACTCGAACTGGACGGCCAGGTCAGCCGCTTGAGCGGCGGGCGGTTTCAACGTTTGGCACCGCACACCGGCTGAGGGGGTTTGCTTGCGGCCGACAACACGAAGCGCCCGCAGGCCCACAAGCGCAGCAGCCCATGCCAAAGCGGGTGCCCACCCTGTCCATTTGCCACGGCTCTGGCGGGGCAGGGGGCATTTCAAAACAGGGTATATTGGGCCCATGTTTGAAGTGCTTGTATTCGTCTACGAAAACTATTGGCGAGGCGACGCTTGCCCCGAATTGGACCAATTGGGTCGCAAATTGAGTGCCGCCGGGTTTGAAACCGATGAGATCGACCAAGCCCTGCAATGGCTGGCCGGCCTCAACAGCGCTTCGCGCAGCGCCAACCCAATTGACATCACCCCCACCGACCTTGAGCCCGCCGATGTGACGCGCCCGGCCTCAGTGGACAGCATGCGCATTTACGCCACCCCAGAGCAAGACCAACTGGGTGCCGATGGCCTGGGTTTTTTGAGCTTTTTGGAGTCGGCCGGCGTGCTGCCTGCGCACATGCGCGAGATCGTCATCGACCGCGCCATGGCCGTGCCACAGCGGCCCATCGACATCGATGACCTGAAAATCATTGTGCTGATGGTCTACTGGAGCGCCGGCATCGAGCCCGACGCCTTGGTGCTCGACGAGTTGTGTGACGACAACCAATCGCGCGTCGCCCACTGAGGGCTGCCCGCCCACTGGCGGCTGGCATAAGTGTCTTTGTCTAACTCGGCTTCGATGATCTGGCGCAGGAAGCTGCTGACTTTGTGTTTTTCGGGTGTGGCAGGGCAAGCGGGTTGGTTGATGCAGGGTTCTGAGGGGCCTGTCGGACATGGTTGACTCCGGCGATCATGATATGTATCATGAGACATATCCATTGCCACCTGAGAAAAACATGTCTTCCACCGCCAAAATTTTCACCACCGGCCGCAGCCAAGCGGTGCGCTTGCCTTTGGAGTTCAGGTTTGACGTGGCTGAAGTATTCATTCGCCACGACCCTGCCACGGGCGATGTGGTGTTGTCGCGCAAGCCCAGCGACTGGCAAGGTTTGCTGGATGCGGTGGCTTTGAATGCCAACCAAGACCTGTTGATTGAACGCCGCCAAACCAGCGCTCGCCGCGATCCATTCGACACGAGCAAGAAATGACCCAGCGTTATTTGCTGGACACCAACGTCATCAGCCACCTCATGCAGGGGCGAGACGCCAAACTGCTTGCACGTTTAACCAAATTGCCGGTGGGGCAGGTGGCTATCTCCAGCGTGACCTTGGCCGAAATTGAATACGGCATCCAGCGCAGAGGGCAACCCATGGCCTTGCGAAACGCCCTGACACAAGTGCTTTTGCACATGGATGTGTTGCCATGGGATGCCGCTGCTGCCACCAGTTATGGCGAACTGTGCAGCGGTTTGGAAGCGCAAGGCATCAACCTCAGCGACTTTGACATGATGATCGCGGCCCATGCAGTGACATTGAAGGCCACCTTGGTCAGCCGCGACAAAGCATTTGCAAACATTCCAAAGCAGCGCTTGAAGCTGGAGGTTTGGTAGTTTTGGGTTGTTGACTGAATCAAAGCCAGCCTTGACCTCAACAGGCTAAACCAACTCCCTGGGCTTGCCGTCGTACATGCGCATTTGAACGGGCACCACATAGCGGTGTGAATGCGTCAACATTTGCATAAAGCCTGGGGTGCGGCTGCGCATGATTTGGTCCTCGCAGCCTTGAAACGCCACTTGCACCGCGCTCAGGTAATCGGTTTCGTTGCGGCTGGCCAAATGGCCGATGACGTTGATGGGCAGGTTATCGCCGTGGGCGACGGGGTTGGTGAAAGCGTGTTCAAACGCCTGGTTGAATACCGATCGGTTGGTGCAAACCCCGGCGGTGCAGCTGGATCGGTCGTTGGGCCACACACCCAACAGACCGGCATTGCTGCCC
>CAMDJU010000075.1 GCA_945900695.1 Bordetella parapertussis
CCCCTTGAGTGCCGCCGCCTGCGAGACCAAATTTCGCCAGTGTTGGGGCATCGCCGACATGCCAGCTTCTCAAGGCGATGCGCTGCTCAAGCTGATTGACGGTTTGGAATCGGTGGCCGACGTGAGCGCCTTGACCCAATGCCTGGTGCGCACCCCTTGATCGTTTGAACTCAGGCCAAGGTTTCCCAAGTTTTGCGCGGCGGGGACTTCACCTCCAACTGCTCACAGTCCTCGAGGGCCTCGCTGAAATGGTCCACGCCCGGGGGGTGGATCCAAGAGGTGCCGGCTTCGGCAATGAACTCTTCGCCCCCAATCACCAAACGCAAACGACCGCTGATGAGGTAGGCCACGGTTTCGTGGTCCATGTGTTTGTGCACCGGGTCGATCAAACCCTTTTCGCGAAACACGTGCAGCATCAAAATTTCGTTGCCCACCATCATGCGGCGCACTTCAATATTGCCTTGCGGTTTCGCGCCTTCCACCGAAGCCAAACGCTCCGGCGGGATTTGGTCTCGCACTGAAAAAAAGCCTTGGCTCAAAGCCATCAAACGGGAAGGGTCAGTCATGGTGGGTCTCCTGTGGGGGCGGCAGGGGCTGCCGCCGGGTTAAAAAAACAAACGGGTCTGAGCGCTGGCGATCGATGCACATCACAAGTCCAGCACTTGGGCCTGCGCCATGAGCGCGTCACGCCACATCGGATGCGCCACCCGGACAATGGCCATGGCGCGCGCGCGCGGACTCAGGCCGTGCAGGTGGGCCACGCCGTGTTCGGTGACCAAGCAGTGGTAGCCATCCCCAAGCAGCGTGGGTGGGCCAGGCGCGGCCCATTGCGCCACGATGCTGCTGCGTTGGTCGGGCCCATACACAGAGCGCATCACGATGATGGCCAATCCCTTTTTGGCCTGCATGGCACCCTGGGCAAAATTGGGCAAGCCCCCAGGCAAAGATATGCGCCGTGACCCCACCCACTCGGCATTCACGCAGCCCGCCAAATCCACCTGCAAAGCACTGTTGATGGCACAAAACCCATCCATCTGCGCCAACACCTGCGGCCCATGGGTGACATCGCAGGGGTGCATTTCCACGGCTTGGTTGCGGTGCATATACCGGTACAAGTCGGCCGATCCGCCGGCCATGGTGGACACGCTCACCCCGGGCTTAAAGCGCTTGGTGCTGTTGTCCACCACCCCCGATTCCATCAAGGCTTGCATGCCGTCAGTGAAGATGCCGGTGTGCAAGCCCAGGTGGCGCAAATGGCCCAGCCGGGCCAACACCCCCTCAGGCAGCGAGCCCATGCCAATTTGGACCACAGCCCCACCGCTCACCAACCCGGCCACGTGCGCTGCGATGCGCTGATCGACCGCATCGGGTGCCACCACCTTGGCTGTTTGAACGGCATGGTTGGTGGGCACAAACCAATCGATGTGCTGTGCAGAAAACCGGCTGTGGCCACAGGTGTCGGGCATGTGGGGGTTGATCTCCGCCACCACACACCGCGCACTCGCCAAAGCCGCATGCATGAAGTCCACGCTGACCCCCAAAGACACCCTGCCATCAGCATCCACCGGTGAGACTTGCAGCATCAACACATCGGCGCGCAAATCGCCATGGGCAAACAGTGAAGGCCAATCGAACACGGTGTGGCGCAGCAAATTCACCGAGTCGGCCAAGGCCGCTTGACGCAAGCCCAAACCGGGCATCAAGCTCTTCACCTTCAAATGGGCCAGCGCCGCTGCACTCGCATAGGGCGCGTCCACCACGGGCATGGTGGCCAACACCTGCACGCCATGCAACGCCGGGGCGTGCTGGGCCAGCATCTCAGCCAACAAGGGCGGTTGCGCATGGCCGCTGTGCAAAACCACGCGGGCATCCGCGGGCAAGGCATCGATCAAAGGGGCCATGGAGCGGAGTTCTTGCACGATGGAAGGCCTTCAGAAGGTCTTTGGCAGCCGCTGGCCGCGCGCTCAGCTCACCAGGTCCAGGGGCTGTTGGGCATAGGTGTGGACGATGCTGCGCCCCAACACCGGGTCATGCAAGGTGAGCCGCATTTTTTCAGCCCAGCGGATGCCCTTGCCGTGTGCATTGGGGATGGCGCCCAAGGTGCCACACAACATGAAACTGCCCTCCGCAGCATGACCCCCAGGCCAAAAACCATCGCGCAAGCTTTGCAGGGGGCGGATCGCGCTGAGCAAGCCCTTTTGGTAGGTGACCCATTGCCCGTCTTCCCAAACCTCAGACTGCAATTGCAACTGGTCTTGGTGGCCTTGCACATCCGCCCAGCGCCACACGGTGGGTGCCAGGGGCTTGGCGCACATTTGCTTGGACACGGCCACCGAATAACTCTCAACCTCTCGGTCGGTGTGGTCCGACCCCAAACCCAGCCACCACTGGCCTTGCGCCATCAACAGCATGGGCTCAGCTTCACCGCTGGCGGTGAGGCCCAAGGTTTCGATGGTGCTGGCGGTGGTCAACAGCGCCGCCCCGGCTCGGTAATACAGCGGCACTTTGCTGGGTCGGGCAATGCCCAGTGCCGCCAACTCTTGGATGTGGTGTTCAATCGCCTCGGCATTGCGACCGGTCCACCCTGCAATCACAAATTGGACGGGCACCACAGACAAGGTGGCAGGCGTGGCAGATGCGTCTTGCCCCAATGGGGCCATGGTGAAGTGCAAAGCAGGGTTCATGTGCAATCGGACCAGTTACATCAATTGGGCAGGCAACCACAGGGCAATGGCCGGAAACACCATCAACACCACAATGGCAAACATATACACCACCAGAAAGGGCATGACGCCCACAAACACGTCGGTGATGGGCCCGGGTTGTCGCCGCATGCCTTGCAACACATACAACACGGTTCCATCGGGCGGGCTGATCATGGCAATTTCCACCAACATGGTGATGACCACACCAAACCAAATGGGGTCATAGCCCAGCGCCATGACCACGGGGAACAACAAGGGAATGGTGGTGATGACCATGGAGATGCCCTCCATGAAGGTGCCCAGGGCCAAGTAAAAACCAATGATCACCAACATGATGGCCCAACCCGGCAAGGGCAAACCGGTCATGAACTTGGCCAACATTTGCGGAATGCCCAGCGACGACAAAATGTAATTGAGCAAATACGCGCCAAACAAAATCAAAGCGATCATCGAGGTGGTGCGCGCCGTCGAATCCATGGACTCGCGCAACATCTGCCAACTGAGCTTGCGATCGACCAGGGCCAGCACAATGCTGCCCGCCACCCCCAAGGCCGCCGATTCGGTGGGCGTGGCCCAACCGGCATAAATGGTGCCGAGCACCAAGCCAATGAGCAGCAAGGTGGGGAACAAATCAATCAAGCTCAACAGTTTGGCCGACAAGGTCAAAGTGGTGCTGTTTTCTGCCGAAATTTTGAGCTTGATGCTGTAGTAAAAAATCACCGCCAAAAACAACACGATCACCAATACGCTGGGGCCAATGGCCGCCAAATACAAAGCGCCCACCGACGTTTCGGTGATCAGGCCGTAGATGATGAAGGTGATGCCCGGCGGTATGAGGTTGCCCAAAGCACCGCCCGCCGCCAAAGAGCCCAGCACCAATTTGGGCGGGTAATGGCTTTTCTCAAAATACGGCAACGCCACCGAACCCATGGTTGCGGCCGTGGCCACACTCGATCCCGCAATGGCCGAGAACACCCCACAGGACAGGATGTTGGTGTGCAACAAACCACCTGGTAAGCGGCCCACCCACACATTGAGCGCGCGGTAAAGCCGGTCCGACAAACCCGCGCGCAACATGACTTCGCCCATCAGCAAAAACAAGGGCACGGACACCAAGACAAAGTTGGTGGACGGTGCCCACAGCATTTCACCAATGAAGTTCCAAAACGGTCGGTCGGACAAACCAAAACCCGCCAGCAAGGCCAACACCGCCAGCGCCGCGCCGATGTACACGCCCCCAGCAAAAAACGCCACAAAGGCCAGCACCACCGCCATCAGCGCCCACCAAGGCACCGACTGCGACACCTGCACGGCCGCACCGCCACCCATCAAGGACGAAACCCCAATGACCAGCGCCAACACCAGCACAAAAACGGCTGCGATCATGGCCGACCAGATGCCATTGGCGCGGCCCGTGGGTCGCCCACGGCCCGCAAGGTTTCGGCGGCTTCTTCTTCATAGTTGCGCGCATTGAGCATTTGGTTCATTTGTTCATGCTGGTTGCCCCACCACAACACCAGGCTGCGGCACATGATGGCCACCGTGGCGATCAAAAAGAACCCAAAACCCAAGGCCCACAGGCCCTGGGGAATGATCAAAGGAACGCGCATGCTGGACAAATCGGTGGAGCCAAACGTCCACGAGTCCAGGGCAATGGAAAACGAGCCCCACACAAAAAACGACACCGCCACCAGCAAGCAAGTCAATGAAAACAAGTGCAGCCGTGTGCGCCAGCGCAAAGGGAATTTTTGGATCAACACATCAATGCGCACATGCGCCCGCTCGTACAAAGCCCCGGCCATGCCCCAACTCATGCCCACTGCCATCAAATAGCCCGACATCTCGGTTGTGGCGCCGCTGGAAAAACCCAGCAAGCGCCGCGCCACGATGTCAAAACAAATCAGCAGTGTGATGGCCAGGTAACACAACCCGGCCACGGACATGGCGCGGCGGTTGAGCGCAGCGATCAGCTCAAACACATCAACGGCCAACCACCGGCTTGACGCCCGTGATGGGCTCAATCACGTCTTTGTAAACGCTGACACAGCGGTCACCGCAACGCTTGAACCAACCGGGCAACACGTCTTCTGACAGCTCTTTTTGCAAGGTGGCAATGATGTTGGCTGGCGGCTTGATTTCGATCATGGGCCGCTTGAGCAAGGTGTGCAGCTTGCACTGATTGGCCCGGCCCAAGTTACACGCAATACCGTCATCGGTGGATTCGGTGCCCATGGCCCACTGCGCCTCTTGCACCGCGTTGAAGGTCTTTTCAAATTCAGCGCGGATGGCGGGTTCGAGTTTGTTCCACCAAGCCAAATTCACAAAGTAGCCCGAGGTGGACCACGACAAGGGAAAGTTGTACAGGTGGGTGGTGACCTCTGTCCACTTGGCACCATTGCCCGAGCCCGCACCGGTGATGCCGCAATCGACCGTGCCACGCTCCAAGGCGGTGTAAACCTCACCAAAAGCAATCGACACGGGCTGTCCGCCCAAGCCCTTGATCAAGTCGCCGGCCGAGGGGCCGTTGGTGCGCACTTTCAAGCCTTTGAGGTCGGCCAATGAACCAATGGCTTTGCGGCAAAACAGCATCTGGCCCGAGAAAGGATAGGTGGCGATCAGTTTGATGCCCATGCGCTCCAGTTCTTTGTTGGCCACCGGCATCATGGCGTCGGCCACGCGCCGGGCTTGCTTGAGGTCGGCATTCATGCCCGCCAGGTCCACGCCGTCGAGGATGGGCACATCGCCCGACACCGTGGTCAAGGGCGCGGCCGCAATGTCCACCTGGCCCGAGCGCACCAAACGCAACACCTCTGGCCCGCTCACATTGCGCTCAGGCCAAGAGGCCAGCACCATCTCGACGCGGCCATTGGTGGCCTTGGCAATGCCATCGCGCAACATGGGTTGGTCCACCCGGGTGTACTGCGGAATGTTGGGGGACGCTTGGGTGATGGCTTGAACAGTGATTTTTGCGCCTTGTGCCGCCGCTTGGGAGGCAAAAGCCAAGGCCAACAAGGCACTGAGCAAAGCAGGGGAAGCTTTCATGGGAACTCCTGTGATGAAAAAAATCAATGGGACATCAGTTGGTGGTTGAGCAAATCCGTCACCAACATGGCGCCCGGCGCATGGGTGATCACAATGGGCAATTGGGCCTGTTGAACCACCGCCTGGGGGGTGACACCGCACGCCCAGAAAACCGGCAACTCTTCGGGCAGAACCTCGGTGGCGTCGCCATAGTCTGGGCGCATCAAGTCCGCAATGCCCAAGTAATGGGGGAGCCCGATGTGCACCGGCGCGCCATGCACCCGGGGCAGGCGCGCCGTGATCTGCACCGCCTCAATGGCTGCTGCAGGCTTCATGGGACGCATGGACACCACCAGGGGCCCTTGAAACACGCCCGACGGATGGGTGGGCACATTGGTTTTGAACATGGGGACGTTTTTGCCTTGCTGCACATGCCGCAAGGGGATGCCCGCATCCATCAAGGCGTGCTCAAAAGAGAACGAGCAGCCAATCACAAAACTGACCCAATCGTTTTGCCACAGGTGCCGGATGTCGGGCACCTCTTCGCTCATCACGCCGTCGCGCCACACCCGGTACATGGGCAGGTCGGAGCGGATGTCGATGTCTTTACCCAACTCGGGGAAAGCAAAGCCGCCAGGTTCGGCCATGCCCAGCACCGGACAGGGCTTGGGGTTGAGTTCGCAAAAGCGGGCAAAGTCTTGGGCATAGGCCTGGGGCAAGATGACCAAATTGCCTTGCACATGATCCCCGGCCAAGCCCGATGTGTGGCCACGCAACACGCCCATTCGCGCTTGTTGGCGAATGGATTGGGCGTGGGGGGTGTGGGCAGTCATGGGGTCAAGGGGTTTGAATGATTTAACAGATATGACAAGTGATGCGCCAGAATTTAGCACACCGCCCAGGGTCTCAACCCCCTCGAAACCCCTTGGTTTGAACACCCTGTTGCAAAGCCATGGTGCGCGCCGCCTGGCTCACTGAAACCTGGGCGAACGCTTGGCCAAAAAAGCGGCATAGCCCTCGGCAAAGTCCGGCCCGGCAAAGCAGTCCTCAAAACCCGCTTGCAAATCTGCATCGGCCACCGGCGCGATGCCCGCAATCGACAGGATGCTGCGCTTGGTGTGGGCGATGGAATGGCTGGAGTTGTTCAGCCAGGGCTCAATGCACGCGCGCGCCACATCGGCCAACTGCCCGCTGTCACAGCGGCGGTCCACCAAGCCCACGCTCAAAGCCTCTTCACTGTCAAGCAGCCGGCCACTGAACAGCATGTCTTTGGCGCGTGCCGGCCCCACCAGCGCCACCAAGCGGCGGGTGTCGCTCAGGCTGTAGGCCGCGCCGATCTTGCTGGGGGTGATGCCCAAGCGGGCGCTGTACGCCACCACCCGCATGTCGCAGGCCAAGGCGATGCCACAACCGCCCCCCACACACGCCCCTTGCACCATGGCCAAGGTGGGCTTGGCCAAGCGCTCCAAGGCGATTTGCGCTTGTTGCACTTTGGCGTTGTAGGCGCGGGTGCGCTCGGGGGTGGCATAGACCTGGGCAAACTCAGCCATATCAGCCCCGGCGCAAAACGCCTGCGTGCCCGCTCCCTCCACCACAACCGCTTTGATGTGGGGCGCGGCAGCAATCGCCTGCACATGCTTGAGCAACAAGTCCCACATGGCCTCGCTCATGGCGTTGCGCACCTCGGGGCGGTTGATCAACACGCGTGCCAGTGGCCCATCAAAAGCCAGGCACAAAGGGCCATCGGGGGTGGGCAAAGCGGCGTGGCCATACCAGGCTTGCCAGGGCGACTCGGGGGTGCTCATTTCGGTGGTCTTTCAAAAAGGTTTTTGGCAGATGCTCTCATAATGCCCATTTTGTTAAACACAGGTCACTGCTGTCATGTCTAGCCTACACCACCACACCTTGGACGCGCTCACCCAAGCCCATGCACGGGCTTTGTCTTGTACCGACTTGGAATCGGCTTGGCGCGAATTGGCGCGGTTTTGTGTGGCGCATCTGGGCGACGCCCAGGCCCACACCGTGCCCGGGGCCATGGCCGAGGGCCAAACTCAATACACCATTTCGGGCTGCTTTGTGGTCACCCCCGACACACAACACCACATGCTGGTGGGCAACGTCGGCTTTCCCGCAGAACAAGCGCGCTTGATGATCCCCTTGGACGGCGGCCACCCGGGCTGGGTCTACACCCACCGGCAAGACCTGCTGCTGGGTGACACGGCCCAAAGCACCACCGCCTTCAAGCAATACCTCAAGACCTCGCGCATGGGCTCGGCCATGTACTGCCCCATGCTGTCGCAGCAGCAATTCATTGGCATGTTTGTCATGGCCGCGCAGGCCAAGCACACGCTGCGCGAGAGCGACATGTCGGTGATGCGCTTGGTGGCGCACTTGGCCGTGGCGCTGTGGCATGCCCATGGCGGGCCCGCATGGCTGGCTGCTCACCACCCCCCAGAAAACGCGTTCCGGGTGGCGGCCGAAGGTTTAGACGACAGCGCCCAGCCCTGAGGCTTGAAAGGGTGAGACGCTGGCAAAGTGATCGGCAATCTGGCCCCGCGAGGCCACCCACACATCGGGTTGCTGCTTCACATAGGCCATGAACTTTCTCAAAGCACCAATGCGGCCCGGGCGACCGATGATGCGCAAATGCAGGCCCAGCGACATCATTTTGGGTTGGTCCGCGCCCTCGCTGTGCAACTGGTCAAAGGTGGCCACCGCATAGTCCGTCCACATGGCGGGCGTGAAGCTCGGGTCGAGCCAAAATTTCATGTCATTGGTGTCCAACGCATAAGGCACGATGACCATCGGCTTGGGGCCCTGGGTGGTGTCGACACGGTCCCAGCGCGGCACATCGTCGCTGTAGTCGTCCATGTGGTACGAAAAGCCCTCTTCAGCCAGCAAGCGGCGCGTGTTGTCGGTCAGCAAATAGCGCGACAACCAACCCCGTGGGCGCTGACCCGTGGCCTCGGTGATGGTGCGCACCGCATCTTGAATGAACTGGCGCTCCTTGTCTTCCTTGTAGGAAAACTGGTGCACCCAGCGGTACCCGTGGCAGCACACCTCATGGCCATCTTGCTGCACCCACTCGATCAAATGGGGGCTTTGCGCCAAGGCGGTGGCGGCGGCCGTGACCGTGCAGGTGAAACCAAACTCGCGAAACAACGCGGTGATGCGCGGCGCACCGGCGCGCAAGCCGTAGGCGTAATTGCTCTCGTTGCCGTAGTTGCGGATGGGGATTTTCAGCGCCACGCCCAGCTCATCCACAGGCTCGGGCAATTTGTCACCCCGGGCAATGCTTTGCTCGGAGCCTTCTTCGACATTGACCACAAAAGACATGGCCAAACGGGCTTGGCCAGGCCAAGAAAAAACAGGGTTCATGGGTAATCCTCATCAGGGGGTGGGGCAAATCGGTCCAGGTTCAAGGCATGGGTCTGGGTCAGCAAGGCACTGTCTTGGCCCGGTGCGGCCAGCAGTTGCGCCGATGCCGGCAAGTCGCCCGTGCGCAACGGGAAGGCCAAGGCCGGAGCGCCCCAGACATTGGCCAAGGCGGTGAAATCGGCTTGGTTCACCGGCACAGGGGCATCGTGGTGAAACGCGGTTTGGGGGGTGGTGGGCATCAACAGCAGGTCCACATGGGCAAACACCCGGGCGGCATCGGCGCGCACCGTGTCCAGCGTGGCTTGGGCCTGGGCCAGCTTGGCGACCCCCGCGCGCTCGGGGTAGCGCAACATGCGGGCAAAGCCGTCGCTCAAGCCGGTCAAGCCCGCGCCCAGGTGGGTGGTCCAGTGAACGGCGGCATCGCGCTCACTGAGCAACAAGCCCGCTTGGCGCATCGCTGTGGCCTGCCAAAGAGGCACATCGATGTCCACCCACACCACGCCGTCTTGTGTGAGTTGTTCACACAGCTGCGCATACGCTTGCGCCACTTCAGGGTCCAGATCCACACCGGTGGCCTGCACCAAACGGCCCAGGCGCAAAGGCCGCTCTGATGCGGATGCGGATGCGGATGCGGATGCGGATGCGGATGCGGATGCGGATGCGGATGCGGATGCAGTGGCAGTGGCAGTGGCAGTGGCAGTGGCCAGTGATGGTGAGGGTAAAGATTCGTGGGCCGACAACAAAGGCTGGCCCATGGGCCACAAGCTGCTGGCCAAGGCCTGCGCGTCGGCCACAGAGGCGGTCAACCAACCCACGGTGTCGAGCATGTGGCACAACGGCACCACACCCACGTTGGACATCAGGCCCGCACTGGGCTTGTAGGCCGTGACGCCGCAGTAAGACGCAGGCACCCGCACCGAACCCATGGTGTCGGTGCCAATGGCGGCGGCACACAACTGTGCGCGCACCGCTGCGGCGCTGCCGCCACTCGAGCCGCCCGGCGTGAACCCCGCGCGCCAGGGGTTGATGCAGTCGCCGAACGTGGGGTTGCGGTTGGTCGCACCCAAAGCCCCTTCGTGCATATTGAGCTTGCCCAGCACCACCATCCCCAAGGCCCGCAGTTGCTGCACCACGGGGGCATCCTTGGCGGGGCGTCGATCTCTGTCAGCGGCCGTGCCCGCGCTGCACGGCCAGCCTTGCACGTCCACGTTGTCTTTGATGGCGATGGGCAAACCGTCCCACGAGCTCAGGGGCTGCCCCTGGTCCCAGCGCTGCTGGCTCTCACGCGCCAGGGCCAGGCTTCGTGGGGCGTCCACCCACAGGTAAGCGTTGAGCGCGGGGTTGTGCAGGGCGATGCGCGCCAAGTAATGCTCGCAGGCCGCCAGCGGCCCCATGCCACCTTGGGCGAATTGCTGCATCCAAAACAACACCGGATGGGCGAGAGGGTGGGTCAGGTCGGGCATGGTGGCATCAAGGCTCGGTGGTTGGAAGATACGTGGGGCGCAGGTGGCGGGGCTGGATGGCGGGATGTTTGGGGCCGTAACGCGCGCATGGCCTTTTGGCATCGCATTCTAGGTTTGTCCTTCCCCCCGGCCCAACACAAAGCACCAACGCGTACCATGCGGCCATGATCCCTTGGCAACCCCGACAAATTCTGATCCTCGCGTTGATGACCGTGGTGTGGGGCTGCAACTGGCCGCTCATGAAATGGGGCATTGCCGACTACCCGGCCCTGATGTTTCGCGTCTTGAGCATTGGCATTGGCTTGCCGGTGCTGGGTTTGGTGCTGTGGCGTTGGCGCATCCCGTTTCGGGTGGCCCG
>CAMDJU010000076.1 GCA_945900695.1 Bordetella parapertussis
GCCAATAGCGGCGGGTGAGTGCCAATGCCACCATGCCTTGTAAGCCCATGGCCAACGTCGCTATGGGGGGGCTCAAGGCATCGGCCAACACCCCAATATAGAAAAACCCGATGGGCCCCAAACCAATGCAAGCTGTCAACACACCCAGCAAGCGTGCGCGCTGCGCCACCGGTGAGTCGCGGTACATCAAAGTGGTTTGCATCACCGCAAATCCCACCCCACCCAGGCCATTGAGCAGCAGCAATACGGCCGCCAAAGGCACGCTGTGGGCATGGGCAAAAACCACTGCGGTGATGATGTAAACCACCACAGACCCCACATAAATGCGCCCATACCAGTGGGTTTTGGCAAAGCTGGCAAACAAGAGCGCGCCCACAAAGCCACCCACACCTTCACAACTGGCCAGCAAACCCACGTCTTGGCTGCCCAAGTGCAAGGCGTCGCTGGCCAAGACGGGGATCATGCTGGTGAAGGGCCAACCAAACACATTGAAGATGGCGGTGACGGACAAAATGCCAATCAGCCGGTCGTCTTGGCGCGCCAGGGCAAAACCTTCGCGCATCGGCCCCAGAAGCGACAACGGGTGCTTGATCCGCTGTTTATGGTCTGGGGCAACGCCCCAGACCACCCATAAACTGACACTGTGCAGCACCAGCCCCAAACAAAACACACCGGCAATGTCAAATTGGGCCAAAAGAAGCCCTGCCAATATGGGGCCCAAAACCCGGCTGACGTTGTTGACCCCCACATCCACCGACAAGGCCGGGCCGATGCGCTGTGCGCCCACGGAGTCCCCGATCATCATGCGCCGCACGGGGTTGTCAGCCGCCCAACAAATACCGTTGATAAAGCAACCCACCCCTAAATGCCAAGTGCTCAGCCAACCCATGCTGGCCAGCAGTGCCAAAACCCCGCTGGTCAACAAAGAGGTGCCGACCATCAGCATTAGGGAGAAGCGGGAATCAAAACGCTCGGCCAATGCCCCTATCAAGGCACCAAACAAGCCCATGGGCAACAAGCGCAACATGCTCAGCAGCGCCACGATGAAGGCCGACTCGGTGACGCGGTAGGCAAACAGGCCCATGGCCAACATTTCAAGCCAACGCACTGTTGAAAACAAAAAGCCCGAAAACAGCAAGCGCCAAATGGCTTGAAGGGCTTGCCAACGGCCAGTGGGCGTGCTCAAGGGCGCTGGCCCTGGGGCCTGGGCATGGATAAACGGGCGGGTGGCATGTCTCTTTATATATAGTGCCCCTGGTGGCTTAGGCGCAGCCCAGGGATTTGCTGTGGGGAAATCATGCCACAGTATGGGTTTTGACCCGGGTCGCTGGGGCGACCCACTTTTTGTTCAAAAGGCATGGCATGAAACCCGCACCCTTGATCTTGGCCTTTGATGTGTTCGGTACCGTGGTCGATTGGCATGGGTCCATCAGCCGCGAGGTGGCCGCGCTCATCCCGGGTGAAGACGGCGACGCCTTCGCCACCGCCTGGCGGGCCGGCTACAAACCGGCCATGGCCGAGGTGAGATCGGGCAAGCTGGGCTGGACCAAGATCGATGACCTGCACCGGCGCATCTTGGACCAGGTGCTGCTCGCGCGCGGCCACGACTTGGACGAGAGCCAGCGCCAACACCTCAACCGCGCTTGGCATCGCTTGGCGCCGTGGCCTGACACGCTACAAGGCATGCATCGCCTGAAGCACCATTTCACTTTGTGCACCTTGTCCAATGGCAATTTGGGCTTGCTGGCGAATATGGCCAAGCACGCGGGCTTGCCCTGGGACTTGATTTTGTCGGCCGAGGTGTTTCGCCATTACAAACCCGACCCCCAAACCTATTTGGGCGTGGCCGAGGTGTTTGATGTGAAGCCCGCGCAAGTGATGTTGGTGGCCAGCCATGAAGACGATTTGGACGCCGCCGCTGTTTGTGGCTTGCAAACCGCTTATGTGGCCCGCCCCATGGAGCTGGGGCCTGGGGTCCGCACTCAACATGGTGATTTGTCACGCTTCACGGTGGCGGCTCAAGACTTCAATGACTTGGCTGATCGCTTGACGAATGCCTGGCCCACTCAACTGCCAACATGACCACCATCGCCCGCATTGAAAGCCATGTGCTGCATGTGTCGCCGAAAACCAATTGGTGGTTTTTATCGGTGACCAACAGCAGCGGTGCCGTGGGCTGGGGCGAAGGCTCACTCAACGGCTGGGAGCCCATGCTCGACACGCTGTGCCAGCAATGGCAAACCGACTGGTTGGGTTTGGACCTGGAACACGTCCAACAACAGGTGCGCGCCGCCCCCGCTTCGCCTGGCGGCTTGGTGGGCAACACCGTGGTCAGCGCTTTTTTGCAAGCAGTGCTGGCCTTGCAAGCGCAACATGCCGCTTGCGCACCGCACACCTTGTTGGGCCCTGTGCAGCGCCAAGCAGTTCCGCTGTACGCCAACATCAACCGCGCCACCACCGATCGCAGCCCCCAAGGTTTTGTGGACACCGCTTTGCGGGCCCGTGCACAAGGCTTTCAGCGGTTCAAAGCAGCCCCCTTTGATGGGCTCACGCCCGCCCTGTGCGGCACGGCTCAGGGCCGAGAAAAAATTCACCATGGGGTGGACTGCATGCTGGCCTTGCGCGATGCCTTGGGGCCGCAAGCCATGCTGATGGTCGATTGCCATTGGCGCTTTGACGAGGCCAGCGCGCAACAAACCCTGCATGACCTGGCACCTGTGGGCCTGCATTGGTTCGAATGCCCCTTGGCCGAAACCCACGCCCATTGGCCCGCCATGCGCCGCCTGCGCCAGGCTGCCAACGACCAAGGGATTTTGCTGGCAGCCGCAGAAACCCAAGTGGGCCTGGCCTCGTTCCAAACTTTGTTTGATGAGGCTTTGTACGATGTGGTCATGCCCGATGTGAAGTATTGCGGTGGGCCCCGCGAAATGCTGCACATTGCCCAGCGCGCCACTGAGCATGGGGTGGCGTTTTCGCCGCACAACCCCTCCGGCCCTGTGTGCACTTGGCACAGTTGGCAAGTGGCTTTGGCCGCCCCCGAGTGCGCGATGCTCGAGTTGCAATTTGACGAAAGCCCGATGTACGACAGCCTCATTGAGGGGGTCGATTTACAACCCCAGCGCGGCGCTTTGGGTGTGCCGCACCCTGGCCAACAACTGGGCCTGAATCTGGATTTGTTGCGCGCCCACCCTTACCAAGCTGTTCCCCCAGGCATTGAAACCCTGCTCAACCGATGACCCAACGCATCCTCTTGAAATGGGACGGCAAAGCCACCGCGGGGGCTTTCAATGCCCCCCCACTCTGCATGACCACCAAGGGCTTGATGGGCCATCCAAACGTGGCCTTGTCGCAGCGCATCGCTGTGCTCGATGGGCCATGGGCATAGCTGATAAAAAATGGACGCATCACCCGGCGGCAACCGCCCCCAGTTTTTCACCGCATCCTTTTACAAGTTTGTCGACATGCCGGACCACGCCGGCTTGCAAGCGCCTTTGTTGGCCATGTGCCAAGCGCACCAGGTCAAAGGCTTGGTGTTGCTGGCGCCTGAGGGCATCAACGGCACCCTGGCCGGTGCTGCCGCAGATGTGCAAGCGGTGCTGGACCACTTGCGGCAAGACCCGCGCTTGGCCGACTTGGTGCCAAAAACATCATGGGCCGTCCTAGCCCCGTATCACCGCATGAAGGTGCGGATCAAAAAAGAAATCGTCACCATGGGTGTGCCCCACATCGCCCCAGCGCGCATGGCGGGCACGTATGTGGCAGCGGCCGATTGGAACGCGTTGATCGCCGATCCGGATGTGGTGCTGATCGATACCCGCAACACATACGAAGTCGCGTTGGGCACTTTTGCCGGTGCCATCAACCCCCACCTCGACAACTTCTCCCAATTGCCCGATTGGTTGGCTCAGTCGCCTGCTTTACAAGGCAAGGGTGGCTCAAAACCCAAAGTGGCGATGTTCTGCACCGGTGGCATTCGCTGCGAAAAATCCACCGCTTTGTTGCGCCACATGGGGTTTGGTGAGGTGTTTCATTTGCAAGGGGGCATCCTTCAATACTTGGCGCAAATCCCGCAAGCGCAAAGCCGCTGGCAGGGGCAGTGTTTTGTGTTTGACGAGCGCGTGTCCGTCGGCCATGGTTTGCAGCCCGGTGGCCTGGGCCTGTGCCGCAGTTGCCGCGAACCCCTGAGCGACCAAGCCCAAAACTCCGATTTGTTTGAGTTGGGTGTGAGCTGTCCCACCTGCCACGCCCACACCAGCGAAGACAAAAAAACCAAAGCCCGCGAGCGCCAACGCCAATGGGCGCTCAAGCAATGGCGTGCCCCGCTGACTTTGGAGTGAGGGAGATGGGGAAGGGCTGGCGTGGTCTAGAAAACGATCACCAAGCGACCACGGGTGCCACCGGCTTCAAGGCGGCGATGCGCATCGCCGGTTTGCTCAGGTGCACAGGTGTCGGCCACACGCAGGGTGAGCACCCCGCTGTGAACATCTTGGCGCAATTGGCGCAATAAATCAGCGCGGTGGTCGTACTGCCGCACCCAAGTGGCGTGGCACACAATGCCGCGCTGCTCCATGGACCAACCGCGCACCGTGGCAAACCCGCCGCCATCGCGCACGGCGCCGATGGACAACTCACTTTGGTAAGACCCATCGGCGAGCCCATCGACCCCGTTGGGCACGACCTTGCGGATTTGTGCCGCAATGTCATGTCCCCGTGGCACCACAGTATCGGCGCCGAACGAGCGCACCAAGGCCTCATCGGCGGGTGAGGCATCGGCAATGACGTGCAGGCCAGCTTGCTTGGCGAGTTGAATCACATAGCCACCATAGCAACCAGCAGCCCCAGTGACCGCCAGAGTTTGCCCGGGTTTCAAGGCCAATTGGTCCAGTGTCTGTTTGGCCGTGAGCCCATTCATGGGCAGGGTGGCGGCTTCCACCAACGAAACCCCTTCAGGGATGTGCACCACGGAATCGGCCGACAGCACAATGCTTTCACGGTATCCCCCGTGGCTGCCTCGGTTGTTCACCATGGCCATGACCGAGTCGCCCACGCCCAATTCGGTTGAGGTGTTGGGGCCGATGGCATCGATCACGCCCGCGACATCCATGCCCGGCACATGGGGCGGCGGGACATCATGCAAAGACTGTGCGCGCGAACCATTGCGCAGCAGGGTGTCGGTTGGGTTCACGGTGGCGGCATGCACCCGCACCCGCACCTGCCCCGGTCCGGGTTGGGTCTCGGGCAGATCGATGAGTTGCAAAACTTCGGGGCCCCCAAATTCAAAAAAACCGACTGCGCGCATGGTCTGCTCCTGGTGTATTTAAAACATGGTGTCCACAGTTGAGGGCTCAATCAGCGCGGATATTGCGTTCGCTGGCGAGTTTTTTCCAGCGCGCCACATCGGCGTTGACGCGCTGTGCAAAAGCCTCGGGCGTGCCAGGTGCAGGGTCGCATGCCAGAGTGGCCAGGCGTGCTTTCACATCGGCTTGATCCAGCGCTTGGTTGATGACGGCATTCATCCGCTCGACCACGCTCTTGGGCGTAGCGGCCGGCGCGAGCACCCCAAACCAAGCTACGGTTTCAAACCCGGGCAGGCTCTCAGTCAGGGCCGGCACATCGGGCAAGCTGGGGTGGCGTTTGGCCGTTGTGACCGCCAAGGCCTGAACCTTGCCCGCTTTGATTTGTGCCGCCCAAGGCGGCAAATTGCCAATCATCAACTGGGACTCATCGGCCAACAAGGCAGTCACTGCCGGCGCGGATCCTTTGTAGGGAATGTGGGTGATTTCGGTGCCGGTCATGCTCTTGAACAACTCCGCTGATAAATGGGCTGAACTGCCCACGCCGCCGGAGGCATAGTTGAACTTGCCAGGGTTGGCTTTGGCCAGCGCCACAAACTCGGCCACGGTTTTGGCCTTGGTGTTGGGGCTGACCACCATCACATTGGGGGTGGTGCAAATCAGGGCCACGGGGACAAAATCTTTCACCACGTCATAGGGCAACTTGCTGTAGATGCCGGCATTTACGCCGTGCGAACCTGCATTGCCCACGATCATGGTGTAGCCGTCGGCGGGCGACTTGGCCACCGCGTCAGATCCCAGCACGCCGCCCGCGCCGGGTTTGTTGTCGATGACCACCGCTTGGCCCAGTTCGCGCGAAATTTTGTCGGCCAGCAAACGGCCCGTGACGTCAGAGCCGTCGCCAGGGGTGCTGGGCACCACCCAACGGATGGGTTTGGTGGGATAGGTTTGGGCCCACGTGCTGGCGCAAGTCAGGGCGAAGGCGGTGAGGGTGCAAAGCAAGCGCATGGATAGGTTCCAAAGGATTGCGCCCATGTTGCCATCAGTGACGGCGCATGCGGCGCAGGGTTGGTGACGACCTCATTCTGGCATGCACGACCCCGTGGGCCTCAGGCCTGCCACACCCCAAAGCCGGCTTCACGCAGGCGAATGGCCAGATCGACCTCCATGAACTGCGCATCCGCATAGGGCATGGGGTTGAGGGCTTGGTAAATGGCGGGCAGCAATTGCAAGCCATACTGGTGGGTAAAGCGGTTGGATTTGATGTTGGCCTTGTGTTGGTCAAAGCGGGTGTCGGGGTCCAGGCCCGTCATGCCCACGTACACACAGGGTTTGCCCGGCAGTGGCATGTAGTCGGGGTTGGCGCGGCGGAATTTGGGCTCGCGCCACACAGCAGGGTCCAACTCGATCACATACACATGGTGGCGGGTGCGCATGTGTGTCGTGGGCGCTCAGCTTTTGCGGGCCAGCACCAAGGCACCAGACAGCACGCCACTTCGGTACAGGCCGACAAAATGGTCGTAGGCTTGGTCGTAGCGGTCAAAATGATCTCGCCCCAAGCGCGCCACGGTTTGGGATTCCAAAGACCGGTACATGTCATGGCGATCCACCAAAATGCGCGTCCATTCCTCGCTCAGGTCAATGGACTGCACCCATTGCATGCCTGCATCTGCAAACCATTGTTGGTAATCACCCAATGTGGCGATTTCTGAGAACCGCATGCCGTCAAACAACTTTTGGGCGTCTGGGCGGCCCAAAGCTTGGTGACTCATGATGTCAGAAAAAACCATGCGGCCCCCAGGCGCTAAGGCGCGTTCACATTGGCCGATGAGTTGGCGCTTGTTGGGGATGTGGGCAAACGCCTCTTGGCTGATGATGCAAGTGAACTGTGCGGGATCAAAGGGCATCTCCAGCGCATTGCCATGGACAAAACGGACCTGTTCAGTCAGGTGCGCCGCTGCGGTCAGGGCTTGGGCCCCAATCACACGGCTGGCGGTCAAATCCAAGCCGGTGACCTGGCAGCCGGTTTTCCAAGCGATGTAACGGGCGGGTCCACCCATGCCGGCACACACATCAAGCACATGGTCTTGGGCGGTGATGGCCGCTTGCGCCATCAGTCGATCCACCGCTTCGGTGCCCCCATAGTGGTCTTGGTCGTGGGCACTCAGCACGGCTTGGGTGATGTCTTCGTGTGCAATGTGGCGCGCTGCTACCGCACTGAAAATTTGCTCAGCGCTGATGGGGTGAAAGTCGTAAAAGTGTTGAACGGCTTGAATTGAGGAGATGGGGTCCATGGGCGCGTCCTGTGGGTAGGTGGTCAAGCATATCAGTGGTGGGGTGGTCTTAGCGCAAGGACAATGCGCTGGGGTTAAGCTCTGGCCTTTGGCCACAACTGTCGGTTCGAGGAGATTTCAGAATGGCGATTTCATGGTTGGCTGCCCTCAAAGTGGTGCCTTGGGGCAAAGTGATGGAGCATGCGCCCCAGGTGTTGGACAAGGCGCGTGGCTTGATCGATAAACACCGTTCGGGCGCACCAGCGGCCCAGCCCGCCCCCAGCAGCCCAGACCTGGGCGAAGTGCCCAGCTTGGGCGAACTGAAAAACCGGTGCCTGGCCTTGCAAGCCCAATGCGATCAATTGGCGCAGGCCCAGCAGCAAATGGCCCAAACCCTGGCCGAGTTGGCCGAGCAAAATGCGGGCTTGATTGGGATTGTCAGCCGCTTGCAGTCGCGCCTGCGTGGGCTGTTGATCTGGGGCAGTTTCTCGGTGCTGCTGGCCGGGGCATTGGCGCTGTGGTGGCTGCAGGCCTGGCCTTGATCAACTCGATCAGCATGGTGTTTGCCTTTAAAGTCAGCGCCCTGGCCTTTGTTTTCAACCCATTTTGACCACTGAGAGACCTCATATGCCTGGATTTTTGCAAAACCCTTGGATGAACCCAACGCTGAAATGCGCTGCCCGCACCCTGCTGTGGGTCTGCGCTTGGGCCTGCTTGGGGTTGGTCCACGCCCAGGAATGGGCACCCAACAAGCCGGTGCGCATCATCGTGCCCATTGTGGGCAGCACCAATGATGTGTTGGCACGTTTATTGGCCCCCAAGTTGTCGGAGGTCTTGGGCCAACCGGTGTTGGTGGACAACAAACCCGGTGCGGGCGGCAATTTGGGTGCCGACTTGGTGGCCAAGGCAGCGCCCGACGGCCACACCCTGTTGATTGGTTACAACGGGCCCATGGCCATCAATGTGTCCTTGTTTGACAAGATGCCCTACGACCCGGTCAAGGATTTGGCGCCCATCACCTTGGCGGTCAAATCGCCCCAGTACCTGGTGGCCCACCCCGGCTCGGGTTTGCAGTCGGTGCAAGACCTGGTCACCCAAGCGCGGGCCAACCCGACCAAGTTCTCTTATGGTTCGGTGGCGGTGGGAAGCGCCTCACATCTCACCATGGAAATGCTCAAAATGGCCGCCGGTGTGCAAATCACCCATGTGCCCTACAAGGGTGCTGCCCCAGCAGTGACCGATTTGATTGCAGGCAATATCCAAGTGGCTTTTTTTGTCCCGGGCAATGTGCAGCAGTTTGCCAAAGACGGTCGGCTTCGCTTGTTGGGGGTCAGTGGGACCAAGCGGTTTAAAAGCACGCCCCAGGTGCCAACCTTGATCGAAGCCGGCTTCAAAGACTTTGAGGCCACGTCTTGGATTGGCTTGCTGACCACAGGCGGCACCCCCAAGCCCATCATCGAGCGCTACCACCGCGAGTTGGTGAAAATTTTGCAGTCCCCCGAGATCCGGCAAAAGCTGGAAGACATGGAGTTTGAGGTGGTTGCCTCCAATCCAGATCAGTTTGCGGCCTGGATCGCCACCGAAATCCCTCGCTGGGGCAAGGTGATCAAGGCCACCGGAGCCAAGGCCGACTGAGGTTTTTTGCACCCGGCATCCAGGCCCTTGGCTGGGTGCGCGGACAATAGCCCCCAACGCCCTGAGGGGCCCCATTTTTTTGTTTTTGAGGAGTTTGCATGAGTCCCGAAATGTCCCAAACCTTGACCCAGACCAGTGCTGGCACGCCCATGGGCAATTTGATGCGCCGCTACTGGGTGCCGGTGGTGATGTCCAGCGAAATCGCTGAAGCCGATGGCCCACAGGTGCGGGTGCAAATCATGGGTGAAAAATTGCTGGCCTTCCGCGACTCTGATGGCTTGCCCGGTTTGATCAGCGAGTTTTGCTCGCACCGTGGCGTGTCGCTGTTCTTTGGTCGCAACGAAGAAAAAGGCATTCGCTGCTCCTACCACGGCGTCAAATTTGACCGCCTGGGCAACTGCGTGGATGTGCCCTCTGCGCCGCAGATGTGCGAGAAGATGAAGATCGTGGGCTACCCCTGCATCGAGCGGGGGGGCGTGGTGTGGGCGTATATGGGGCCGGCTGAACACCAACCCGCCGAGCCCGAGGTGGAGTGGTGCACGCTGCCGCCCAGCCATGTGTTTGTGTCCAAGCGTTGGCAGCGCTCCAATTACCTGCAAGCCATGGAGGGCGGCATCGACACCGCCCATGTGTCCTACGTGCACAGCATGGACGTGACCACCGACCCCATGCACCGAGGTGTCAAAGCCTTGGACTACATCAAGGCCGATGGCAATGTGGTGTTCAACATTGAAAAAACCGAATTTGGCATGACCTTGTTGGGCCGCCGTATGGGTGAGCCCGACAGCTACTACTGGCGCATCACCCAGTGGTTGTTCCCCTGGTATACCTTGATTCCCCCCTTTGGTGACCACTCCCTGGGCGGCCATGTGTGGGTACCCATCGATGACCACAATTGCTGGGCCTGGAGCATCAACTACCGGCCTGAAGCCCCGCTGGGCGAGGAGGAGCTGCACCACATGCATGCAGGCCGTGGTATTCACAACGAATACGAAGCCCCCGGCAGCTTTATTCCCAAGGCCAATTCAGACAACGATTACCTGATGGATCGCAAAGCCCAAAAAGAGCGGCGTTTGTACAGTGGCGTGGCAGGCATCGCCGCGCAAGACTACTCATTGCAAGAGAGCATGGGGCCGATCCAAAACCATGCCGAAGAAAAGATATTGCCCACCGACCGCGGCATCGTGATGGCCCGGCGCATGCTCTATGAATCGGCCATCGACTTGGGCAAAGGTGCCACGCCGCCCGCCCTCAATGCCGCGGCCCATCGGGTGCGCGCCGCTGGCGTGTTGCTGGACAAAGCCCAAGACCCTGTGACATGGGCCAAGGCGCATTTGGCCAACGACTTGACCAAACCGGTCTACACCCTGTGATGCCCATGGGCTGGCCCCGCAGGCTGCTCGTGGTGTGGGCCTGTGCCCTGGGCGGGGCTCCCGTTGCGGTTCAGGCACAAGACTGGGCACCCAGCAAAACCGTGCGCATTGTGGTGCCCATTGCAGGCACCACCAACGACACCTTGGCGCGTTTGGTGGCGCCCAAATTGGCCGAGGCGCTGGGCCAAGCCGTGATCGTGGAAAACCGCCCAGGTGCTGGCGGCAATATCGGCTCTGCCTTTGTGTCCAAGGCCGAGCCCGATGGCCACACCTTGCTGGTGGGCTACAACGGGCCGATCGCCATCAACCCCACCTTGATGAAGAACGCGCTCGACCCGGTCAA
>CAMDJU010000077.1 GCA_945900695.1 Bordetella parapertussis
GGCGTATAAATGGCCTTGTGCTTGCCGCGCAATCGGAGGGCTGCTTCGCTGGCAATCCTTCCGAGCACCTTATCGGTGGCGTCAATCACAAACCACTCATGCTTCACATCAGCGGGTTTTGCGCTGAAAGTGGACATGGTTTTCCTTGAAAGAAACGGTTTGGCGGGCCCTTTTCCACGGTCGGCGTTCTTCTGACGAGAACCTCTTAGGTGGGATTGAGTGTTTCGCCGCGGGGCCACAAAGCGCTGCGAAAGCTCTCCATTATACAAAAACGGGCTCACCCCTGGGCAGCTCCCCTCAGACCCGGCCAAAGACAGCGCAAAACGGGCCGGCATGAATCTTTGGCAGCACCAGTTGGTGGTATTTTGTGATCTCACACGGGTGCCCCTGCGCCCCTGTTGACTCGGTGGCCATGGCACCAGCAGTTACCATCGGCGCATGTTCAGTTATCGCCACGCTTACCACGCAGGCAACCATGCCGACGTGCTCAAGCACACGGTGTTGATCGCCATCCTCAAGCACATGTGCGCCAAAGACGCCGATTTATGTGCCATCGACACCCATGCCGGTGCTGGCCTTTATCGGCTGGATAGTGCCCCTGCGCAAACCAGTGGCGAATCGCTGGAGGGCTTGTTGGCCCTGGTGGGTCGGTTGGTGCAACGCCAGCAAGCCCCCGCACCAGCGTTGCGCGATTACCTGGATGTGTTGGCCAGCTTCAACCCGGATGACGTTTACAAGATTTACCCGGGCTCACCCTTTGTGATGCAGCACCTGATGCGGCGCAACGACAAAATCAAGTTGTTCGAGTGGCACCCCACCGATGCCCGGGCCCTGGCCGGCCATGTCGAGCAATTGCGGGTGGGGCGGCAAGTCGCAGTGCTGCGTGAAGATGGTTTTGTGGGTTTGCGGAAATTTTTGCCCCCTCCTTCGCGACGTGGCCTGGTGCTGATCGACCCCAGCTACGAAGTCAAAACCGACTATGCCCGGGTCAGTGAATGCATCCAAGACAGCCTCAAAAGGTTTTCTACCGGCACGTATGCTGTGTGGTACCCCATCATCCCGCGCATGGAGGCGCACGACTTACCCAAGCGCCTCAAAACCCTCAGCTTGCAATCGCAAAAACCTTGGCTGCACGCCACCTTGACCATCAAATCGGGCCAGCAAGCCAGCGCCGGTGACGCTTTGGGCAGCGACGGCAAACCCAAGCGACCGGGCCTGGCCGCCAGCGGCATGTTTGTCATCAATCCCCCGTACACGCTGAACGAACAACTCAAAGCCGCCTTGCCCGAAATGGTGGGGTTGATGGGCCAAGACGGGCACGCCACCCACACCCTCGAGATCGGCGGCACGCACTGAGGGAGGCCTCCATTAACCAACCGATCGGTTGGTTAACTGGATATACTGGCAACCCACCCCCGGGCACCCGCCCGCAGGAGACGCCCATGTACACCCAAGCCCTGGATTTGCCCGATGCCCAGCACGATGCTGCGCCCCGCGCCGCGCTGAGCGACAGCGCCTTGCAAGCGCACTTTGACGCCAAGATCTCACAAGAACAAAAGATCGAGCCGCGCGACTGGATGCCCGAGCACTACCGCAAAACCTTGGTGCGCCAAATCAGCCAACACGCGCACAGCGAAATTGTGGGCATGCTGCCCGAGGGCAACTGGATCAGCCGTGCGCCCAGCTTGAAACGCAAAGCCATCCTGATTGCCAAGGTACAAGACGAAGGCGGCCATGGTTTGTACCTGTACAGCGCCGCCGAAACATTGGGCACCAGCCGCGACCAAATGCTCGAAGCCTTGCACAGCGGCAAAGCCAAGTACAGCTCTATCTTCAACTACCCAACCCTCACCTGGGCCGATGTCGGCGTGATCGGTTGGTTGGTCGATGGCGCGGCCATCATGAACCAAATACCGCTGTGCCGCTGCTCTTATGGGCCCTATGCCCGCGCCATGGTGCGCATTTGCAAAGAAGAGTCGTTTCACCAGCGCCAAGGCTTTGAGTCGCTGATGGTGATGATGCAAGGCACGCCCGAGCAACAAGCCATGGTGCAAGACGCGGTCAACCGCTGGTGGTGGAAATGCCTGGCCATGTTTGGACCACCCGACAGCGACAGCCCCAACTCAGCGCAAAGCCAGCGCTGGGGCATCAAGCGCATCAGCAACGACGACTTGCGCCAAAGCTTTGTGGACGCCACCGTGCCGCAAGCCCAGATTTTGGGCGTGAGCCTGCCAGACCCTGATTTGAAGTGGAACGAAGAGCGCCAGCACCACGACTACGGCGCCATCGATTGGGACGAGTTTTGGGCCACCGTCAACGGCAACGGGCCTTGCAACCAAGAGCGCTTGGCCACCCGCGTCAAAGCCTGGGACGACGGCGCTTGGGTGCGCGAGGCCGCACTGGTGCACGCCCGGAAAAATGAATCGCGCAGCCTGAAGGAGGCCGCATGAGCAACGACCTCCAGACCCCCAAGCCCCTCAAACCATTGAGCGAATGGCCGCTGTGGGAGGTGTTTGTGCGCAGCAAGCAAGGCTTGGAGCACAAACACTGTGGCAGCTTGCACGCCAGCGATGCGGGGCATGCCTTGCGGCTGGCACGCGATGTCTACACCCGGCGCCAAGAGGGGGTGAGCATTTGGGTGGTCCCGTCCAGCGCCATCACCGCCAGCGAACCCAACGACAAAGCCGAGTTTTTCGACCCCTCGGGCGACAAAATCTACCGCCACCCCACCTTCTACCCCATCCCTGACGACGTGGGGCACATGTGAGCACCTCCGCCAACACCCTGGCACCTCTGGCCTATGTGCTTCAACTGGCCGACACCGCCTTGGTGCTGGGCCAACGCAATGCCGAATGGTGTGGCCACGGCCCAGCCCTGGAGGAAGACATCGCCCTGGCCAACAACAGCCTGGACCTGATCGGTCAAGCACGAATGCTTTACAGCCTGGCGGCCCTGCAAGCGGGCCTACAGGCCAGCGAAGACAGCCTGGCTTATTGGCGTGGCCCGGAGGCATTTCTCAACTACACCCTGGTCGAGTTGCCGCACCACGGGCCCATGGCCCCGAGCGCCCGAAAAGATCGTGACTTTGCCACCACCATGGTGCGCAACTTTCTGTTCAGCAACCTCATGGTGGGCGTTTGGGCGCAACTCGAACAAAGCTGTGACGCACAGCTTGCCGCCATCGCGGCCAAGGCCATCAAAGAGACGCGTTACCACCTGCGCCATGCCCACGATTGGGTGGTGCGCATGGGCGACGGCACCGACACATCGCATGCCCGCGCCCAGGCCGCGCTCGATCACCTCATGCCATACACTCAGGAGTTTTGGCGCCCGAGCGCCGCAGAGCAATCCGCCATGGACTTCGGCATCGGACTGGACCTGGATGCTTTGCAAGCACCTTGGCAGCAGCAACTGTCAGCCACCCTTGAGCTGGCCCAATTGCAAGCCAGCCCAGCCACCGGTTTTGTATCGGGGGGCAAAAACGGCATTCACTCGGAACACCTGTCTTACTTGCTGGGTGACATGCAGTCGCTGGCCCGTGCCCATCCACAAGCCGTTTGGTAAGTCACCTGTGAACCCCAACGCCAGCCTCCACCCTGACCACAAGGGCAGCGACATCGAACCGCAAAATGTGCCGCCGCCCCACCAGGCCCAAACAGATGCCACAGCCGAGGCCATCTGGGCAGTGTTGAGCCAGCTCACCGACCCTGAAATCCCCGTGGTCAGCTTGCGCGGCATGGGCATCTTGCGCGATGTACGGCGTGTCGGCGCCCACTGGCAAGTGGTCATCACCCCCACCTACAGCGGTTGTCCGGCGATGGGACAAATCGAAGACGATGTGCGCCAAGCTTTGCTGGACAGCGGTCACGACGCGCAGGTGGTGACGCAACTGGCCCCGGCTTGGACCACCGACTGGATGACCGCCCAAGCCCACGACCAACTGCGCGCTTATGGCATCGCTCCGCCATGCGCCAGCGCCACAGCCACCGACCAGCACAGCCTGCGCTTTGTGCGCGCCCTCGCGCCCACTTCGGTGGCCTGTCCGCGCTGCGCCTCCACCCAGACCACTGAGGTCTCCCACTTTGGCTCCACCGCGTGCAAGGCCTTGTTCAAATGCCTGGCCTGCTTGGAGCCGTTTGACCATTTCAAGCCGCACTGAAGCCGTGCCATCCCCATGAGCAACCCACCGCGCTTTCACGACCTGACCGTGACCCGCATCACCCCGGACGCACCGGGGTCGGTGTGCATCAGCCTGCACGTGCCAGACCCTTTGCGCAGCGCCTTTGCGTTTGAACCCGGCCAATTCCTCACCCTTCGCGCCCAACTGGGGGGCCAAGACACACGGCGCAACTATTCCATTTGCAGCACCCCCGCGCAATTGGCCCACAACGGGCAGATGGATGTGGGCGTGCGGCAAGTCCAAGGTGGCCTGTTCTCCACCTGGGCCAACACCCAGTTGCAAGTGGGCACGGTGCTGGCTTGCATGCCGCCCGACGGTCGCTTTGGCGTGCGCCGACCCCGTGCCATCCACCGGGTGGGGTTTGCTGCCGGCTCGGGCATCACGCCCATTTTGTCCATCCTGCGCCACAGCCTGGAGACATCGGCGCACAGTCGCTTCACCTTGGTCTATGGCAATCGACGCATGGGCAGCGTGATGTTCAACGAAGCCTTGCAAGACCTCAAGGACCGCTACACCGATCGACTCACCTTGATCCATGTGTTGTCGCGCCAGGCCCAAGAAGTGCCCTTGCTGGAAGGCCGCATCGACGGGCCCAAAGTCCAAGCCTTGATCAACGCTTTTTTGCCTGTGCCCAGCATGGAAGAGGTGTTTGTATGCGGCCCCGAAGGCATGATCGAAGACACCGAAGCAGCGCTGTGCCAAGCCGGCGTGAAACCCGAGCGCATCCACAGCGAACGCTTCACCAGCAGCACCCCTGCGCGACCGGCCCCGGTCGAGCCAGGCTGGGCCCCTCAGGGGCCCCTGTTCACCGTGGTGCTCGACGGCAAATCCCATGTGCTGGCCTTACTGCCCCACCAAGCGGTGCTTGACGCCGCCGTCGAGGCCGGCTTGGATGTGCCTTTCGCCTGCAAAGCGGGCGTGTGCTGCACCTGCCGTGCCAAAGTGATGCAAGGCAGCGCGCACATGGACAAAAACTTCACCCTCACCACCGCAGAGTGTGACCAAGGCTTTATATTGACCTGTCAAGCCCGTCCCACCAGCGCTGACCTGGTGCTCAGCTACGACGAACGTTGAGCAAGACCCTCCAAAGTTTTTTTCGACCAGCGCTTGCCGCTTGGTCAATGCGCCATGCTGCGAACCCCAGCGCGGCAATCATTTCGATGGCGGGGCTTGGCAGACTTGCCCTGTTTCAGGCCAATCGCTGAACCAAGGCCAATGCGGCTGTGCTTTGGTTCATGGTGTAAATGTGCAAGCCCGGGGCCCCACCTTGGCGCAACTGCTCACACAGGTCGGTCACGACATCCAAACCAAAGGCCTTGATCGACGCACTGTCATCCCCAAAGGCCTGCAAGCGCAAACGAATCCAACGCGGTATTTCGGCGCCACAGGCGTCGGAAAAACGCATCAGCTGGGTCGAGCTGATGATGGGCATGATGCCAGGCACCACAGGAATGTCGGCCCCCAAACTTTGCGCATCTTCTAAAAAGCGAAAGTACGCATCGCTGTTGTAAAAGTACTGTGTGATGGCAGAGTTGGCGCCCGCGCGCACCTTGGTCACATAGGCTTGAATGTCGGCCTCGGGCGACTTGGCCTGGGGGTGCACCTCCGGATAGCATCCCACCTCGATGTGGAAATGGTCACCCGTCTCAGCACGGATGAAGGCGACCAATTCACTGGCATAGCGAAACTCACCAAAGGTGCCGTGTCCGCTGGGCAAATCACCGCGCAGTGCCACCATGCGCCGAATGCCCACAGACTTGAACTGCGCCAATTGGGCGCGCACGCTGTCGCGGCTGGCACCGATGCATGAAAAATGGGGCGCCGCGTCATGGCCATCGGCCAATATGGCCTGCACCTGTTGCAAGGTGCCGTCCTGCGTCGAACCACCAGCACCATAGGTGACGCTGAAAAATGCTGGACGCACCGCATACAACTCATGGCGCACATGCTTTAACTTCTCTTCACCCACCGGCGTTTTGGGCGGGAAGAATTCAAAGCTGATGGGGAAAGGTTGTGGGGTGCGCATGCGGCCCTCCAAGCGTGGATCAAAAATTTTCGGTCGCCATCGCCCCCAAAACCGGGGCTGAGCCCACATCCTTGCCACTCACAAGGGCCAGGTCCAGCAACCCTCAGCCGCTGGACCTGCGCAAGTGACACAGTCAGATCGCGCTCGACCCAAACGCGTCGGCGCGATCCTGACCCGCTGGCACCGCGTGGCGCCAGCGAAAACCCGCGATCAATAGCGGTAGGTATCAGCCTTGTAAGGGCCAGCTTTGCTCACACCAATGTAAGCGGCTTGCTCTTCGGTGAGTTCGGTCAGCATGGCGCCGACTTTCTCCAGGTGCAAACGTGCCACTTTTTCGTCCAGGTGCTTTGGCAGCACGTAGACCTTGCCAGACTCGTATTCGCCCTGCTTGGTGAACAACTCGATCTGAGCGATCGTTTGGTTCGCAAAGCTGGCGCTCATCACAAAGCTGGGGTGGCCAGTGGCACAACCCAGATTCACCAAACGGCCCTTGGCGAGCAAAGTGATTTTTTTGCCGTCAGGGAAGATGACGTGATCAACTTGGGGCTTGATCTCGTCCCACTTGCATTTCTCAAGGGAGACAACATCGATTTCGTTGTCGAAGTGACCGATGTTGCAGACGATGGCTTCGTCTTTCATGGCAGCCATGTGCTCATAGCGAATCACGTTTTTGTTGCCAGTGGCAGACACAAAGATGTCACACTTGTCAGCGGCATATTCCATGGTCACAATTTTGTAGCCTTCCATCGCAGCTTGCAAAGCGTTGATCGGGTCGATCTCGGTCACCCACACCTGGGCACTCAAAGCGCGCAGGGCTTGGGCAGAACCTTTGCCCACGTCGCCGTAACCAGCGACAACAGCCACTTTGCCGGCGATCATCACGTCGGTGGCGCGCTTGATGGCGTCGACCAAAGATTCGCGGCAACCGTAGAGGTTGTCGAACTTGCTCTTGGTCACAGAGTCATTGACGTTGATGGCGCGGAACATCAAAGTGCCTTTGGCGGCCATTTCGTTCAAGCGCAACACGCCGGTGGTGGTCTCTTCGGTCACGCCGATGATCTGCGCACCTTTGCGGCTGTACCAAGTGGGGTCTTGTGCCAACTTGGCTTTGATGGCGTTGAACAGGCAAATCTCTTCTTCGCTGCCAGGGTTGTTCAACAAAGAGGCGTCGGTTTCAGCGCGCTTGCCCAAGTGCATGAGCAGCGTGGCGTCGCCACCATCGTCCAAAATCATGTTGGGGCCTTCGCCATCAGCACCCTTGGCAGCGAACTCAAAAATGTGGTGGGTGTAGTCCCAGTAATCAACCAAGGTCTCACCTTTGTAGGCAAACACCGGTGTGCCATTGGCCACCAAGGCGGCGGCAGCATGGTCTTGGGTGGAGAAGATGTTGCAAGAAGCCCAGCGCACTTGGGCGCCCAAGGCTTGCAGGGTTTCAACCAGCACAGCCGTTTGGATGGTCATGTGCAGTGAACCAGTGATGCGTGCGCCCTTCAAAGGCAGGGCTTTGGCGAACTCTTGGCGAATCGCCATGAGGCCGGGCATTTCGGTTTCAGCGATTTTGATTTCTTTGCGACCCCAGTCGGCCAAGCTCATGTCGGCGACGTGGAAATCAGTGGTTTGGGCAGGTTTTAAAGATGCATTCATGCGAGGCTCCTAAAAGGTTCAGGGCCACTGACGCGGTTCTTCAAGCACTTGGGGGGGCCGAGGTGCTCACCTCACGTTGTCAGTGGGTGAGCGCAGTTGGAAAAGTGTTCCGAGCCTCACCTGTTCTGGGTTGAACGGGTTGCAGCGCTCCTCGGTGATGGAATTCTATCAAAGCCGCAACGGGTGTGCAGTGCCCCTGCGCTCGCAACGGTTGAACACCCAAAGCACCTGGTCTGGCAGCGCAAAGCGGGCTGACCTGATGCATTTGGTACTAACATGCCAAACATGCTGAACCGCAACATTATTTTTTTCATCAAAACCCGCCTGCCGGTGGGGATGCGTTCAACGCAAGACGTTTATTTTGTGGTCTTCGTGCTCTCGGCATTGGCGTTCATCATCCCCACTTGCCCGTGGTTTTTTATATTGGGTCAAGAACGTGCTGGGGCATCGGTGGCCACAGTGGCCACGGTGATATTTATCACCCTGCTGTGTTGGCGCTTTCTTCAATTGCCCCTGATTTGGGCACAGAACATTTACCAAACCAGTTTGCTGGCCGTCATTTTGTACAACGCTTGGTACATGGGGGGCTTGAGTTCGCCGGTGCTGGTTTGGCTGGGCATCGTGCCTGTGCTGCCCTTGTTCACGGCCCTTTCGCGCATTTGGGTCTACATCTGGATGCTCCTGTCCTTTTCATCCGTGTGGGTGTTTTATGTCCTGCAGACCCAGGGCGTTTTGCCCATGTTGCTTCAAGAAACCCCGGAAGAGCTGGTGTTTCGCTCCCTGATGTACGCCATGCTGCTGCTCACCCAGTTGAGCCTGATTTATTCGGTGGACATGCTCAGTGAATCCACCTTGCGCCACATCTCGCGCACCAACAATCGGCTCAATCTGCTGTCCATCGACTTGCAAAAAGCCAACTCACACAAAGACCAGTTTTTAGCGATGGTCAGCCATGAAATGCGCACCCCCTTGAACGCGGTGATGGGCTATTTGAGTTTGATGAGCACCGACAAGCGCCTGCCCGAAGATGCCATCGACTTTGTCAAAGGGGCGCAAAACTCTGCCGCGCACTTGCTCACCGTCATCAACGACTTATTGGATTACTCACAAATCCAAAATGGCCGTGTGGTGCTCAACCCGCAGGTGTTTAACTTGCATGTGATGCTGCACAAAACGCACAGCATCTTCAAACCGCGTGCCAGCGATCTGGGCTTGAATTACAAATTGGTGATCAATCCCGACCTGCCTGAATGGGTGCGCGGCGACCAGCACCGCCTGGCACAAATCCTCATCAACTTGTTGGGCAATGCCCTCAAGTTCACTGACCATGGCCATGTGACCATGCAAGTTGACTACGAGAACACCGGCACCAACCAAGGCAATTTGGTGGTGTGCGTCAAAGACAGCGGGCGCGGCATCCCCATCGAGGCCCAGCACAAAATCTTTGACCCTTTCGTCCAACTCACCCAGGCCGATGGCCAATCCGCGCCGCGCGACGCCTTGCGCGGCAACGGTTTGGGCCTGAGCATCACCCGCACCCTGGTCAACAGCCACGGCGGCTCCATCGGCGTGCACAGCGAGGTCGGCGTGGGCTCGGAGTTCCGCGTCGACATTCCTTTGCCCGTGGCCCCTGCGCCACCCAAGTCGGTGCCGGCCTTGGAATTGATTGACCACAGCCCGGTCAAACTGCTCATCGTCGACGACCATGCGGTCAACCGCATGGTGGCCACCGCCACCATCCAACGGTCCATGCCCAATGCCCAAATCGACCAAGCTGAGAACGGCACCCAGGGGTTGGAAAAGATGTCGACCACCTTGTACGACCTGGTGCTGCTCGATTTGGTCATGCCCGACATCGACGGCATCGAGGTGATGCGCCGTGTGCGCGGCACCTTGGCCCCGCCCTACCGCGACGTTCAGGTGGTCGCCCTCACGGCCAATGTGGCCGAAGACGCCCTCAAAACCTGCTTGGCCGTGGGCATCAGCGAAGTCATGCCCAAACCCTTTGACCGGCTCACCCTCGTCAACACCGTGATCAGACACAGCACCCGGCCACAAGCTGGCGCAGCCCCAGCAACCAAATCCTGACCCGGCAAGAGCGACCTGCGCAACACGGACCGCCGTCTATGATGCGGGCTGTTATCCGCACCACACCATGAGCACATATCCATCAGAAGTGCGCCGCCGGCGCACTTTTGCCATCATCTCCCACCCAGACGCCGGTAAAACCACGCTGACCGAAAAGCTGCTGCTGTTCTCGGGGGCGATCCAAATCGCCGGTTCGGTCAAAGCCCGCAAAGCCTCGCGCCACGCCACCTCGGACTGGATGGAGATTGAAAAACAACGCGGTATCTCGGTGGCTTCATCGGTGATGCAAATGCTGTACCGTGAACACGTCATCAACCTGCTCGACACCCCAGGCCACAAAGACTTTTCCGAAGACACTTACCGGGTGCTGACCGCTGTCGACTCGGCGCTGATGGTGATCGACGCGGCCAATGGTGTGGAAGCGCAAACCCGCCGCTTGATTGAAGTTTGCCGACAGCGTGACACGCCCATCATCACGTTTGTGAACAAAATGGACCGCGAGGTGCGTGACCCCTTGGACATCTTGGACGAGGTAGAGCGCGAACTGGGCATGCCCTGCGTGCCCATGACCTGGCCAGTCGGCCAAGGCAAGTCGTTTGGCGGCATCATCAATTTACGCACCCAAGCCATGACCGTGTTCGAGTCGGGCAGCGAGCGCTTGCCGCAAGACTTTGAAACCGTTCCCCTCACTGAACAAGGCAAGTTGGCCGAGCGCTTTGGGTTGGAATGGCAAACCGCCATGGACAGCATGGAGTTGGCCACCGGTGCCTCACCCACGTTTGACCGCGAAGCTTTTTTGGCAGGTAAACAAACCCCTGTTTTTTTCGGCTCGGGTGTGAACAACTTTGGCGTCATGGAAGTGCTCGACGCCTTGGTGGACTTGGCTCCCGCGCCTGGGCCGCGCATGAGCCATTTGCTGGTGAACAAACAAGCGGT
>CAMDJU010000078.1 GCA_945900695.1 Bordetella parapertussis
ACCACGGGCGTCATGCTGTTGGGCAGCACATGGCGTCGAATGATGGCCCAGGGGCTGAGCCCCAAGGCTTTGGCCGCACGCACATAGTCGAGTTGCCGGTTGCGCAAAAACTCGGCCCGCACATAGTCACTCAGGCCCATCCAGCCAAACAAACTCAGCAAGATCAGCAACAAGCCCACACTGGGGTCAAAAACCGCCGCAAAAATGATCAGCAGGTACAACTCGGGCATGGCCGACCAGATCTCGATGAAGCGTTGAAACGCCAAATCGGTTTTGCCACCAAAAAAACCTTGGATCGCTCCGGTGACGATGCCCAAAACCGTGCCAACGACCGTCAAAGCCAAGGCAAACAGCACCGACACCCGAAAGCCATAAATCAATCGGGCCAAAACATCGCGACCCCGGTCGTCGGTGCCCAGCCAGTTGTCTGCCGATGGGCCACTGGGGTTGGGCTCTTTGGCGAAGTAGTTCAGAGTGCTGTGGTGATAGGGGTTGATGGGGTAAAAGGCCCAATTGCCGGGCTTGGCAAATTGGGCTTGGATAAAGGGGTCTAAAAAGTCAGTGGGGCTGTCAAAGTCACCGCCAAAAACTGTCTCAGGCAGGTTTTGTACCAAAGGGACATACCAACGGCCGTCATAGCGGGCCAGCAAGGGCTTGTCGTTGGAGATGAGTTCAGCCCCCAAGCTGAGCACCGTCATGACCACGAAAAGCACCAAGCTGGCAAAGCCAAGGCGATGGCGTTTGAAACGCAGCCAAGCGCGTTTGGACGGTGTGGGTGAGGCCACCCAAGTGGATTCAGTCGAATTTGACACGCGGATCCACCCACACATAACAAAGATCGCTGATGAGCTTGGTCACCAAACCAATCAGGGTGAACAAATACAAAGTGCCCAACACCACGGGGTAATCGCGCCGCATCACACTTTCATAACTGAGCAAGCCCAAGCCGTCTAAGGAAAACAAAGTTTCAATCAACAAAGAGCCGGTAAAAAATGCCCCAATAAAGGCCGCAGGAAAACCGGTGACCAAAGGGATCAGGGCGTTGCGCATCACATGCTTCCACAACACGCGCCCCTCACTCATGCCTTTGGCGCGGGCCGTCAACACATATTGCTTGCGAATTTCTTCCAAAAACGCATTTTTGGTCAACATGGTGGTCACCGCAAATGCACCCAAGACACTGGCGGTGATGGGCAGGGCAATGTGCCAAAGGTAATCCACCACCTTGGCGCCAAAGCTCAACTCAGCCCAGTTGCCAGAGGTCAAGCCTCGCAAGGGAAACCATTGCAACTGGCCACCAAAAATCACCAGCAAGGCCACGCCCAAAACAAACCCTGGAATGGCATAACCGGTCAAGACCAACAAGCTGGTCAAGGTGTCAAACCGCGTCCCGGCACGAACGGCCTTGGCGATCCCCAAGGGCACCGAAATCAAATAGCTGAGGAAAAATGTCCACAAACCCAAACTGATGGACACCGGTAATTTTTCTTTCACCAATTCCCAAACCGACTTGGGATGGAAGAAACTTTTCCCCAAGTCAAACCGTGCGAATTGACCCAGCATTTGCACAAAGCGTTCAGTGGCCGGCTTGTCGAAACCATAGAGCTGTTTGATCTCCTCGATGCGGGCCGCATCCACGCCTTGTCGACCACGGTATCCCGCGCCACTTTGTGTCGCCCCTTCGCCACCGCCGTCACGCCCTTGCAACTGTGACACCATTTGCTCCACCGGACCGCCAGGCACAAACTGAATGACGGCAAAAGTCACCAGCAGCACACCGAACAAGGTGGGGATCATCAACAAAAAACGCTTGATCACATACAGCAGCATGTCAGCGCACCCCCGAACCTTGACTGCGGTTGGCCGCATTGGCCCACCAGGTTGAACTGATCCAGTTTTCGGGTTGGTAATAACGCGGCGTGACCGCTGGTTGTTCAAAGCGCCCGCCGCGCCATGCCACCCGGTGCACGCCGCCATACCAATGCGGCACACTGTAATGACCATGGCGCAATACCCGGTCTAACGCGCGCAAGGCATCGGTCAACTGGGGACGTGTTTGGGCTGTGATCACCAGGTCCAGCAAGGCGTCCACGGCCGGGTCTTTGAGCCCCAGCACATTGCTCGAGCCTTCGGTGTCGGCGGCTTTGGAGCCGAACCGCTCCAGCAACTCGGTGCCCGGCGACTCGCTGCCCACATAGCGCGAGCTGATGATTTCAAAATCAAACACGTCCATGCGCTTTTGCAAGATGGCGAAATCAATCACTTTGTATTTCACACTGAAGCCCAGCTTTTCCAAATTTTTGGCAAAGGGCGTGACCACCCGGCCCATGCTGCCCGAGCTGTCCAAAAACTCCAAGGCAAAAGCCTGGCCCTGATCGTTGCGCAATGCACCCTCGCGGTAAGTCCAGCCAGCATCCTGCAGCAATTGCTTGGCTTGACGCAGGTTGTCGCGCAAGGTTTTGCCAGAGGCAGCATCCAGCGAGGTCACCGGGGGCAAGGGGACTGGCTGATCGAACACCCCGGGGTCAAGTTGGCGACGCAAAGGTTCCAGCAAGGCCAACTCGCGCTCGGTGGGCAAGCCCTTGGCCTCAAAGTCACTGCCCACAAAATACCCCCGCACCCGGGTATAGGCGTTGTAGAAAAGTTGGCGGTTCATCCACTCGTAGTCCATGGCCAGTGCAATGGCTTGGCGCACCCGCACATCTTTGAATTTGGACAACCGGGTGTTGAACAAAAAGCCCTGAAAGTCACCCGCATTCCCATGCTGCAACTCTCGCTTGATCAGTTGGCCGCTGTCAAACGCTTTGCCAGAATAGGCCCGCGCCCATTCGCGGGCCACAAAAGCTTGGATGTATTCGAATTCACCCGCCTTGAAGGCTTCCAACTGGGCCGTGCTGTCTTTGTACAAGCGATAGGTGATGCGGTCAAAGTTGTACATGCCCTTGCGCACATTGATGTCTTGCGCCCAATACTTGGCATCGCGTTGGTAATGCACGTCTCGGCCAAAATCCACCGAGCCGATGGTGTAAGGGCCCGATCCAATCGGTGTGTCGGTGATGATTTTGTCCAAAGGCTTGCCCTCGCCCCAGCGGTGGCTAAAGACCGGCATGCCCCCCACAATCAAAGGCAACTCGGGGTTGACGCGTTTGAAATCAAACCGCACCAAACGATCTCCGAGCGCCACCACCGCCTTGACTTCGGCAAAGTAGGTTCGGTATTGGGGGGCCGCGGCACGGCTGGTGAGTTGGTCAAAAGAATGTTTCACATCCAAGGCCAGCACCGGGTCGCCATTGTGAAAGCGTGCTTGCGGTCGGATCTTGAACGTGGCCGATAAGCGATCGGCGGACACGCTGACATCTTCTGCCAGCAAACCATAAGCCGTGGTCGGCTCGTCCATGGTGCCGGTGAGCAAGCTCTCAAACAGCAAACTGCTCAAGGCCGGTGGCGGCGTTCCTTTCAAAGTGAAAGGGTTGTACTTGTCGAAATTGGAGCCGCGGGTGGGTGCCACCATGGCGATGCTGCCACCCTTGGGGGCTTGCGGGTTCACATAATCAAAATGGCTAAAGTCAGCGGGATATTTGATGTCGCCAAATTGGGCATAGGCATGCGCGGCCCAAGACGGTGCACCAACCCACAGCAAGCAGATAAACAAAAACAATCGCATGAGACAATTCTGCAAGATTTTCAATGGAGATGTGCGCCATGTCGCAAATAAAAGGTTTTCTCACCGGGAAAAAGCTGCTGATCACCGGGGTTCTGTCCAACCGCTCCATTGCTTTCGGCATCGCGCGCGCGTGTCGCCAACAGGGTGCTGAGATCGCCTTGAGCTATGTCGGCGAGCGGTTCAAAGAACGCACCGCTGAGTTTGCCAAAGCCTTTGACAGCGAACTGATTTTTGACTGCGATGTGGGTGACGACGGCCAAATTGAGCGGCTGATGTCCGACCTGAGCGCCCATTGGCCTCGGTTTGATGGCCTGGTTCACGCCATTGGCTTTGCCCCCCGCGAAGCGATTGCCGGTGACTTTCTCGAAGGCTTGAGCCGTGAGGCATTTCGGGTGGCGCACGACATCAGTGCCTACAGCTTTCCAGCCTTGGCCAAGGCGGCCCTGCCCCATCTGAATGACAACGCGTCTTTGCTGACCCTCAGTTACCTGGGCGCATTGCGCACCGTGCCCAACTACAACACCATGGGCCTGGCCAAAGCTTCCTTGGAGGCCAGCGTGCGTTACCTGGCCGAATCCCTGGGCAGCCAAGGGCGTGGTTTGCGCGCCAACGGCATCAGCGCTGGGCCGATCAAAACCCTGGCCGCCAGTGGCATCCAAGGCTTTGGAAAAATTCTCAAAGTGGTGGCCGAGGCGTCGCCCATCCGGCGCAACGTCACCATTGAAGACGTGGGCAATGTGGCGGCATTTTTGCTGAGCGACCTGGCCGCTGGGGTGACCGCTGAAATCACCTATGTGGATGGTGGATTTAGCCAGGTCGTGGGCGGCATCGCTGAGCCCAGCGCCTGAACCGGCGCAGCACCCAAGTGCCCCTCTTCAGGGCGCTTTGGTTTACAGGCCCTCTTTGACGCAATCGGCGAAGTAATGGGTGACGCCTTGCGCGTCTTTTTCTTCGACCAATCCATGGATGTCGCTCTCAAAACCCGGGCATTGGGTGTTGAACTCGCGTGAAAATTTCAAGTAGTCGATGATTTTTCGGTTGAACACTTCACCAGGAATCAGCAAAGGAATGCCCGGTGGATACGGGGTGACCAAGCTGGTGGTGATGCGGCCTTCGAGGGCATCGATGGGCACGCGCTCGGTGTTGCGATGGGCAATTTGCGCATAAGCGTCGCTGGGCTTCATGGCCGGGGTGAGGTCACTGAGGTACATCTCGGTGGTCAAGCGGGCCACATCGTGCTTGGCATACAGGCTGTGCACATGCTGGCACAGGTCTTTCAGACCCATTCGCTCGTAGGTTCGGTGCTTTTGGCAAAACTCCGGCAAAACACGCCACAGGTGTTGGTTGCGGTCGTAATCGTCTTTGAACTGTTGCAAGGCCGTGAGCAAAGAGTTCCAACGCCCTTTGGTGATGCCAATGGTGAACATGATGAAGAAACTGTAAAGACCCGTTTTTTCAACAATCACCCCGTGCTCAGACAAAAACTTGGTCACGATGCTGGCGGGTATGCCTTGTTGGTCAAAGCGCCCATTGAGGTCAAGACCAGGGGTGACGATGGTCGCCTTGATCGGATCGAGCATGTTGAAGCCATCGGCGAGTTTGCCAAACCCATGCCACTTGGCGGTGCGCCCCCCTGCCTTGATGATCCAGTCCTCGGCCCGACCGATGCCATCTTCCACCAATTGATCGGGGCCCCACACTTTGAACCACCAGTCTTTGCCGTACTCGTCGTCGACTTTGCGCATGGCGCGTCGAAAATCCAACGCTTCCAAGATGCTCTCTTCCACCAAGGCGGTGCCACCGGGGGGCTCCATCATGGCGGCCGCCACATCACAACTGGCAATGATGCTGTATTGCGGGCTGGTGCTGGTGTGCATCAAATAGGCTTCGTTGAACAGGTGCCTGTCGAGCTTGTTGTTCTGTGAGTCTTGCACCAACACATGGCTGGCCTGGCTGATGCCGGCCAGCAATTTGTGGATAGATTGGGTCGAATACACCATGGACTCTAAGGGGCGTTCACGCTTTTTGCCCATGGCATGGTAGGTGCCATAAAACGGGTGAAACGCCGCATGGGGCAACCAGGCCTCGTCAAAATGCAAGTTGGCCACATAGCCATCGAGCATTTTTTTGATGGTCTCGGTGTTGTACAAAACCCCGTCGTAGGTGGACTGCGTCAAGGTCAAAACGCGGGGTTTGACTTGTTTTTCATCTACCCCTTTGAGCAAGGGATTGGCCTTGATCTTGGCCTGAATGGTGGCGGGCTCAAACTCCGACTTGGGGATCGGCCCGATGATGCCAAAGTGGTTGCGCGTGGGCTTGAGAAACACCGGCACCGCCCCGGTCATGATGATGGCGTGCAGCACCGATTTGTGGCAATTGCGGTCGACCACCACCACGTCCCCGGGTGCCACCGTGTGGTGCCACACCATTTTGTTGGAGGTACTGGTGCCGTTGGTGACAAAAAAGCAGTGGTCCGCGTTGAAAATGCGCGCGGCATTGCGCTCGCTCTCGCCGATCGCGCCATCGTGATCGAGCAACTGACCCAACTCTTCCACCGCATTGCACACGTCGGCGCGCAACATGTTTTCGCCAAAAAACTGGTGAAACATTTGGCCCACGGGGCTTTTCAAAAAGGCCACGCCACCCGAGTGACCGGGGCAATGCCAAGAGTAAGACCCATCTTCGGCATAGTCGAGCAAGGCCTTGAAAAATGGCGGCTGCACCCCTTCCAAATAGCTTTTGGCTTCCCGAATGATGTGGCGGGCCACAAACTCAGGTGTGTCCTCAAACATGTGGATAAAGCCATGCAGTTCACGCAAGATGTCGTTGGGCAGGTGGCGCGATGTTTTGGTTTCGCCATAAACATAAATCGGCACATCTGCATTTTTGCGGCGAACTTCATTGATGAAACTGCGCAGGTTCACCACCACCGGGTCCAAATCGGGGCCCGGAGAAAACTCTTCATCATCAATCGACAAGATGAAGGCACTGGCCCGCGACTGTTGCTGGGCAAATTGACTCAGGTCGCCATAGCTGGTCACACCCAGCACCTCAGAACCCTCGGATTCAATCGCGTCGGCCAAGGCACGAATACCCAATCCCGATGTGTTTTCAGAGCGAAAATCCTCGTCAATGATGACGATGGGGAAACGAAACTTCATGCACGACTCCTGTCAAGCCGGGTGATGGGCGGGGCAAATAGGCGCGAAGTGTACCTGCTTAGCACTGCTACAATTTAACGCTTCCGGAGAGGTGGATGAGCGGTTTAAGTCGCACGCCTGGAAAGCGTGTGAGGGTTAATAGCCCTCCGCGGGTTCGAATCCCGCCCTCTCCGCCAAATGCCCCATTCCAGGGGTATTTTTTTTGTTCAAATTCCAGCCCATATCTGGGTAACGGTTCATCACCTCGAGGTTTTAACTATTTCTTTGTGGCCTGCATGCAAGCCATGCGCACCCGATATTCAATTTGCTCCGTTGAACTGGTGTCAGAGATGGGCGGCTCCTTGGCCAAGTCTGGGTGGGGCTGTTTGAAGGCCGACAACTGGCAATATTTTTCGTAAGCCGATATGCCGGGCCGCAGGTCACCCCCACCGCGCAGAAACGAATACTCTTTGCGATACGACGCACCGATGGGGCTGGTGTAAAAACTTTCACGGTCCATGCACTCCATGGGCCGCGTGGCCATAAACCGGTCCCAGGCCAAGGTGTTTTCTTTGCTTTGCTCTTCCCATTTGGTGAGCCGAATTCTTTGGTCTTGCTGTGATTCGAGTTCGGCGGCAAGTCCCACCACCACGCAACGATCGACATCTGACTGACAAGCCGACAACATCACCCCAGCAGCCAACAGCAACACAATCAAAGAGCGTTTGACTTGCATATTCGCCAGTTGCTGCGGCTTAGAAGCTGTCAAACCATGCGCGGTGAACTTCATGATGTCGCTTTCAATGCCAGTGAGGGTTTTTTGCCCCGACTCAACCAAGTCAGCAAAGAGAAACAGGTGAAAGCCAACAGGCTCAAAGCGATGAAGCCCGACCGATAGGTGCCTGTGGCATTGGATATCCAACCCACCAAGGGTGAGCCAAACACCACCCCCAAAAACGTCACGGCCAGGGTGCCGCCAGTGGCCACACTGGCCATGCCGGGCGGTGCTTGACGGGCCACTTCGGCCAAATAAACGCCATTCCAGCCAATGGCCGTGGCGCCAAACACCAGCAACACCGCGTTGAACCACAGCGCCGAGGTGCCGACCTCAAAAAAGGCACAGGCCATGGCCGTGCCAGACATGGTGATGGCCAGCAAACTGAGCGTGCGCAGGGGCTTGATCCAGCGGTCGGCCACATAGCCCCACATGACCCGCCCCATCACCCCACCAAATTGGGTCAAGGTCATGGCCAAACCTGCACCGACCAAGGTCAACATCAACTCATCGTGCAAATAAGTGACCAAGTAGGTCATCAAAGACATTTGCACCACCGAAAACATGAAGGAACAAACCGCCAGGGTGGCCAATGCGCGGTGCGAGAACACCAAGCGAATGGGTTGCAATATATTCCCCCAGCGCAGGGGCTGATCGGGTTGGCGGTCATCGTCCAAGGCATTGCGTTGGGGTTGCGCGGCCACCGCACACAGCATGCACGCTGCCGCGACGAGCAGCAGAGACGCCTGCCAATCCACCCACAACAACAGCGGCGGCACCACCGCACCCGCCAACATACCCCCCAACGGAACACCTGTTTGCTTGACCGAAAAAACCAAGGACAAGCGATGCGCGGGTGTGGATCGGGCCAACAGGTGCGAACTCGCCGGGGTCATGGGCCCGTAACCAAAGCCGACCAATAAAGCGCCCAGCACCATGGCAGGAATCCAAGGCACGGCACACAAGGACAAGCCGACCGCGCAAAACACCAATCCCCATTGGCTCACGCGAATGGGCCCCATGCGAATCACCGTGGCACCCGAGACCAAGCTGGCCAAAATAGCACCCACATAAGAAACGCCGATGTACACCCCCAACAAAGTGGGAGAGACGTCCATGGCTTTGGCCACCACCGGGGCCATCACCGGCAAGGTCAACAACGCCATGGTGACCAGGGCCTGGATCAACAGGGTGATGAACAAGGGTACCCAGGTGCGCCAAGGCTGATTAAACATACAAGCGTTGTCGCAGTTCGGTTTTCAAAACTTTACCGGTTTCGTTTTTGGGCAATTGATCTACCACCAGGTATTGCTTGGGGCGTTTGAAGCGCGCCATGTGGGACAAGCAATGCGCGTCCAGTTCATGCAAGGTTTGGCCATCATTGGCAGCGGCACTCGGTCGCAAAACCACGAAAGCCACCACTTCTTCGCCCCATTCCGGGTGGGTGCGGCCCACCACCGATACCTCAGACACGCTGGGGTGCAGCAGCAAGACTTCTTCGACTTCACGCGGGTAGATGTTGCTGCCGCCAGAAATGATCAAGTCTTTGCTGCGATCCTTCAAGGTTAAAAAGCCCTCTTCATCCAAGCAGCCCATGTCGCCGGTGTGCAACCAACCCTGGCGCAAAGCCTGGGCCGAAGCACTGGGGTTTTGCCAATAGCCTTGCATCACCACATCACCGCGCACGCACACCTCGCCGATCTCACCCAACGGCACAGGCTGTTCGTGTTCGTCCAGCACCTGAACTTGCAAACCCTGAAAGGGTCGGCCCACCGAAGCCAAGCGCAAAGCATGGCGCGGATGTTTGGCGTCACGGTGCATGTCCTTGGTACTGACGGTGATGGTCATGGGCGACTCACCTTGGCCATAAATCTGCACAAATCTGGGGCCAAATCGGGCCAAGGCCGCCTCGATATCGGCCACATACATGGGGCCACCCCCGTAAATGATGGTTTTCAATCCAGGGAACAGGTCGTCACTTGGGGCCTCGACCAAACGCTTGAGCATGGTGGGTGCGGCAAACATGGCGATGCCTTGCCAATGCCCCCCCAAATCAAACAACTCTTGCGCATCAAAGCCACCGGATTCAGGGATCACATTGCAAGCACCGCGGGCCAAATGGGGCAATGAATACAGACCCGAGCCGTGCGACAAGGGTGCCGCATGGATGATGCAGTCCTGCACGCCGATGTCATCGACATCAGCAAAATAATGCCCACACATGGCCATCAGGTTGTGGTGCGACAGCATGACGCCTTTGGGCCGACCCGTGGTGCCGCTGGTGTAGAACAACCACGCCAAGTCGTGTGCCTCGCGCGCGACCATCGGCATGGGTTGCGCCTGGGCCAAGTGCCGGTAAGCCGCTGAGCCCACATCCACCACATGGCGAACGCTGTGGGACAGGCCCGCCGCTTGTTCACAAGCGCTCAGGGTGTTGGGATAGGCCAGCACCAGGGGCGTGCCTGCATCGTCAAAGATGTAGGCCAATTCCTTGGGGTGCAGTTGTGAATGGATGGGCACAGCCACCAAGCCCGCATGCCAAATGGCCAGCAATGACCCCCAATAGGCCGGGTGATTGCGCATCACCAACCCCACCCGGTCGCCGGGTTGCAGGCCCAAGCCGAGCATGCCTGCGGCCATGGCAGACACTTGCTTGAGCAAGCCCACATGATCCTTCAATACCGTTTTCCCCCAAGCCAAGGCAGGGGCGTGCGGGTGGTCGCGGGCTGCGCGTTCGAGCAAATGGGCCAAATTCATGCTTGCGGACTCCTAGGCCTTGCGCGGAATGACCACGCCGTCAAATTCTTTCATCGCCATGCCCAGCGCATGCGACGCCATGTCTCGCACAGAGGCCGGTTGTCCCGCTTGGAAAATATACGCCGTATAAAACTGTTTCAACGTGGGATGGGCCAGAATTTCTGCCTGGGTGCGGCTTTGGGTGATTTGATCCCCATAGACCATGGGCAAAGGCAAGCGCACATTGCGCGCCGGGTCGCGCAAGATGGCCTTGGGTTCACCCCCTTGGGCCACGGTGTCCATCTCCTCGAAGAAGCGGCGGCGCATGGCCACAATGCCTCTGTCGCTGGCACTGAGCTGTTCGAGGCTGCGGTCAGCGATTCGCCCTTGTCCCACCCAGGCCAAAAAGTCTTGGTTCATCACATGGGTGTCGATCCAGCGACCTTGATCGTCTTGCACCGGGCCCCACCAGGTGGGGATGCTGGTCTGGGCATAGGGTTCTTGTTCGCGCGGCACACGGGTGTATTTCCA
>CAMDJU010000079.1 GCA_945900695.1 Bordetella parapertussis
GCCACATGGCACTTCGGGTGCTGCCATGCGGACAAGGCCGCCACCCGGATATCGCTGGCCAGTACCGTGGCGCCAGCATCCAAACAAGCATGTGTCATGGCCAATCCAATGCCCGACCCCGCACCCGCAATCAACACCACACGTCCCGAAAAATCGTAGTTGACCTTCATCATTGGCTTTCAGATTCAGTGAGCGGTGTATCCACCGTCCACCAACATATCGGCTCCGGTCATGAACGACGATGCATCACTGGCCAGGTACAGCGCGGCCATGGCAATCTCATCAACCGTCCCCAATCGACCACTCAGGTGCAGCGGTGCCAGCACCTCGCGCGCCGCCTCCATGGTGCCAAAGCGGATCAACATCCGATCTGTCTCAATCGCTCCGGGCGACAAGGTGTTGACGCGGATGCGGTCTGGCGCATGGTCGATGGCCATGGCGCGTGCCAAATTCAACAATCCCCCTTTGATCGCACAGTACACCGCACGGCGTGGCGACCCCACATGGCCCAACTGCGAAGCGACGAGAACCACGGAGCCCCCACCGCTGCGCACCATGACTGGAATGGCTGCTTTGCTCATCAAAAAAGCGCCCGTCAAGTTGACCGCAATCGCTTGGTTCCAATCGGCCAGTGAATAGTCCACCACGGTTCCACTCGGATCGGCAGCGGCGGCACCATTGATCAAAATGTGCAATGCGTTTGAATGCCCACCCAACTTGTCTACCGCTGCTTGGGTTTGTTCTTGTGAAGACACATCGGCCACCAAAGCCAGGGCCATGCCTTTGTCTTGTTGGATCAAATCAACTGTTTCTTGCAAGCTTTGGGTGTTGCGATCCAAACAACCGACCATGGCACCTGCATTGGCCAGGGTTTGTGCAATCGCCCTGCCAATGCCTTGACCGGCACCCGTGACCAAAGCTGTTTTGCCGTGAAGGGAAAAGCGGTCTAAGACCGAGCCATTCGACATGAGCACTCCTGTATTGACAGCACAACCGCTGGGCCATGCCGCATCAAACTGCGGCGAAGTATGGGGGAATTTTTGCTTGGTGGCTGCCCAGTGCGCGACAGCGCTGAAAGTGCCAACGCACTACCAAGGCAAGTCCATGCCATCTGGGCGGGGACATGCACTCAACTCTTTGATAACCGCAGCCGACAAGGGGATGCCCGCCACCATGCGCTGGGCATGGCAGCGTTGTCCGCGCTCACCAGGCATGCGAATCGCCTCGCTGGCATCGCTGGGCGCGAGCCCGCGCAGCGTGGCCACGGTTCGCGCGACCTCTTGCTGAAAATCGACCACAGAAGAAAAACGGCCAATGTCCACGGCCAGCAACCAGGCATTTTGTCTGTGCTTGCGGGCTGCGGGTTTGTCGCTGAAGTAGTCGGAGATGATGGGGTTGCCCACCACCAAACTGCACATCAACTCAAACATCAGGGCCAGACCCGATCCTTTGGGCCCAGCCATGGGCATGGGAATGGTGGCCTGTTGTGGGTCGGTGGTGGGTTGGCCTTGGGCGTCCAACGCCAGCCCAGCAGGCAGAGGGGTTTGGTTTTGTTTGGCCAAGCGCAGTTGCCCCATGGACATGGCACCCGACGCCATGTCCAAAATGATGGGTTCGTCATCGGGGCCAGGGACGGCAATTGACAAGGGCGCCGTTGACACACCTGCCGCGCTGGCACCGTGATACGCCATCAAGGGCAACGAAGCCGCAAACGCCACACCCACCATGCCCTCTTTGGCCAAGGCTTGGGTGAAACACCCCAAAGCACCGGTGTGGGTCGTGCCGCGCACCATCACCAAGCCCAAACCCAGGGCACGGACTTTGACGGTGGCTTGCGCCACCGCGTGCGACATGGCCACCGCGCCAGCACTGGCATTCGCATCAAACACATGCACCGCTGGCGTGTCGTGCAAAACTTGCCACGTGGGTTGTGTGTTGATCACCCCTTTGTGAATAAAGTTCAAGTAAAAACCCACCCGCCCAACGCCATGCGTATCAATCCCACGCAGTTCGGCCCACACCAAGGCCTTGGCCACGCTGCGTGCGGGCTCATTGGCCATGCCTGCGTGGACAAAAAGCGCTTGGACAAAATGTTCAAGCCGCTCAGCCTGAACCAGGGTGCTGTTGCTCATGGGCGCTCAATCTTTCTAGAGTCAATCACTTGGCGCCACTTGCGCAGTTCACTGGCCACATAGCGGTTCATCTCGTCAGGTGAATTGGCCTGGGGTTCTCCACCAAGCTCAACCAGTCGCCGCACCACGTCCGCTTGACCGACTATTTTTCGCATCTCCGCGTTGAGGTATTGCACCACCGCATCGGGTGTGCCACCAGTGACGCCCAAGGCAATGAATGAGTACACCTCGTAACCCGGCAAGGCCTCGCTCACATTGGCCAGCTCTGGCATGGGTTTGTAGCGCTCGCGGCCAGTGGCGGCCAAGGCCCGCAGTTTTCCACTCTTGATGAACGGCAATGAAAGTGTCGGCGCCTCAAACAAAAAATCCACCCGGCCCGCCAAGGTTTCACTCAAAGCCGTGTTGCCGCCCTTGGTCGGGATGTGCACGGTTTCAATGTTGGCCATGGCGTTCATCAATTCGGCCGACAAATGGCTGATCGACCCCACGCCCGACGTGGCGTAATTGAGGGAGCCAGGATTTTTTTTGGCATGTGCCACCAAATCGGGGAAGGTTTTGAATGCAGAGTTGGCCGGAACATTGATGATGAAAGGATAGGCGGTCACCAAGGACACCATGGCCATGTCCTTGATCGGATCAAACGCTGGTGCGGTGCTCAGGGCTGCGGCCGCCGGATACGCACCCGTGACCAGCAACAAAGTGTGTCCATCGGGTTTGGCTTTGGCCACATGGGTAGCCCCCACCATGCCGCCAGCACCGGCCCGGTTTTCCACCACCACCGGCACATTCAGGGCTTCGCCCAGTTTTTGGGCCAACAACCGCGCCATGATGTCCGCAGAGCCACCCACGGCAAACGGGCAGACCAAGGTCAATGCCCGGCTGGGGTATCCCGCCACCGGACTGGCCGCCGTGGCAGCGTTAACCGCCGTGCCCCCCATCCACAAAGCGCTGGCAAGCCCCCAAAAAGAAAGCGCCAAACGGATGCGATTCTTCAAACGGGCGCATCCATACCCGCCCAGGCATGGGTTCAACAAGGTGAGTTTCATGGCTTTTTTTAAGTTGAAAATGGGTTTAAAAATAAACCGCTTCAGGCCTTGAGCAATCCGGCGGCGATCAAGGCCAGGCGAATTCGTTCAATTTCGTCGGGCTGAATCTTCACCAGCGGCGGGCGCACCACAGCACGTGGCAACTTGCCGAGCAACACCAAAGCCTCTTTCATCCGGTTGTGCATGTCCACAAAAGGCTCTGTGTAAAAAACTTCGGCAGTGTGATAAATGCGGTTGTGGATTTGTTGGGCCAGGCCCAAATCTTTGTTTTGCACGGCCTGGAAAAGCTGGGCCTGCAAGTCAGCGATGACGGAGCCGCTGCCCGACAACAGGCCATTGCAGCCCAGCACCAAAGAACTGAACAACCAGGCACTGTGGGTGCTCAATACATTCACCGGGGGTTGGCGGGATTGCAAGGCGCGAATTTGCCGATCGGCCAATTGCGCATTGCCACACCAGTCCTTGATGGCCTCAATCGTGGGAACGGCCTCGATCATGCGCAGCAATGTGGGCAGGGGGTAGCCTTGCCCCCCAGCCGGGTTGTACTGAAAAGCAATCAAAGGCAAATCGGTCACATCGGCAATGCGCTTGAAATGCTCGATCGCCATTTCAGGTCGCTGCCCAAAGGTATAGATGCCCGAAGGAAACACCAGCAAGGCAGCTGCGCCGCCGTCATGGGCCATTTTGGCCAAGCGTTGGGCTTCCATGCTGCTGTCGGTGTAGATGCCGTTGACGATGGGCAACTGGGCGCCAATTTCGTCTTTGGTGATGGCCAAAACCCGGACTTGCTCTTCAAACGTGCAAGAAGCGGCTTCGGTGGAATGCGCATTGATCGTGATGGCGCTGATGCCTGGCACGCTGGCCACATCGCGCAGGTGCGCGCGATAACTCACCTCATCAATGGAAAGATCATCGAAGAATGGGAGCAACACAGCAGGGATCACGCCGTGGGGATGAAAACGTTGTGCTTTGTTCATGGGGCCTTGGAGGAATAAAAATTGAAGCTGTAGGATAAAGCATCGCCAACCCGTTTGCACAGACGGGTTCACCCTTGTCAGAATGGAATATATGGCTCTTCAAAACCCCACCACCCACATCGTTGACGGCTTGCGTTTGCCACGGCCTTTTCAAGTGCGCCGCTTGGGGCACTTTGGTATCAATGTCGAATCTGTCGCCCGCTCCATGGACTTTTATGGTCGATTGCTCGGTTTTGAAATTTCTGATGAGTTGGATTTTGGTCCCCGTGTGCCTGAAACCCTGAAGGCTCAGGTCGGCCCCAGCCTGGGTTACTTCATGCGCCATGGCACCGACCACCATTCGTTTGTGCTTTTTCCACAGGCAGCAATGCATGCCAGCAACCCCCATTACCAGGCCCACCCACAGCTCAACCTGAACCAACTGACTTGGCAGGTTTCGTCTTTGCGCGAAGTGGCCCATGGCTTGGCATGGTTTGAATCTTTGGACTCGCGGGTGCTGCGTTCGGGGCGCGACACCCCGGGATCGAATTGGCACATTTACCCGGTAGATCCAGAAGGGCACATCAACGAGCTGTATTACGGCATCGAACAAATTGGCTGGTCCGGGCATTCCAAACCCATGGCCATGCATGGCATTCGCTACACACAGCCACCCGAATTGCCCCATCGGTCCGAGTTTGCAGAGGTCAATCAAGCCATGGCCCAAGGCGTGGCTTTGTCCAGTGGCTATCGGCGCGAAGACGCCTTGACAGAGACTTTTGATGTGGGTGGCATTCTGTTGCCGCGCCCCTTCAAAATCACCAAGGTGGGGCCCGTGCGCTTGTTTGTGCGCGATGTCCAGGCCGTGCTGAAGTTTTACACCCATGGACTGGGCTTGAGCCTGAGCGATCAAGCCGATGTCATGGGCCACACCTGTTATTTTTTGCGCACCAATACCGAGCATCACGCACTGGCCCTGTACCCAGAAGCTTTGCGCGCTCCATTGGGCATCCAGCATTCGCGAAGCCTGCTGGGCTTTGGTGTGCAACTGGGCAGTTATGCCCAATTGCGTGCGGCGGTGAACTACATGGGTCAAGCCGGTTACCAACCCGTCGACATGCCACCGGCACTGTCACCCGGCATGGGCCACCATGTGTGGCTGCAAGACCCCGATGGCAATGCCGTGCAGCTTTATTGGGAAATGGAGCAAATTGGCTGGAATGGTTTGCCCCGACCGGTTGACCAAAGAAGGCCATGGCCACCAAGCCCCACAGCGTGGCCCGAACACATCGATGCCCAACAAGACAGCTTCATGGGTGAAGTATTTTTAGGTCCCTTGAACTGATTGAACAGAGACACCCATATGAACTGTGACGTATTGATCCAAGGCGGGACCGTTTTTGACGGCAGCGGCTCGCCCGGGGTTCTGGCCGATGTGGCCATCCACCAAGGCCGCCTGATGGCGATTGGAAACCACCTGGGCGTGACGGCCAAGCGGGTGATCGACGCCCGCGGCTTGGTGGTGGCCCCAGGATTCATTGACATCAAAACCCACTCTGACTTCACCCTGCCCATCAACCCCAAAGCCGAGAGCAAACTGCGCCAAGGTGTGACCACGGAAATCATTGGCCACTGCGGCTTTTCGGTGGCCCCATGCTTGCCCGGCAAAGTCAAACTGCTGGCCGACTACCTCAACCCCAGCGCACCCTGGTTGCCTTTTCGAGAAATGGGCTTTGGCGAATATCTCGACAGCTTCCCAGCCACATCGGTGAATGCCGGCATGCTGGTGGGCCACAACACCTTGCGTTTGATGGCCATGGGCATGGCACAACGCGCGCCCTCCGAAGCTGAAATGGCCCACATGTTGGACCTGCTGCAAGAGGGCATGCAAGCCGGGGCTTTGGGCTTGTCCAGCGGCTTGTTCACCACGCCGGGTGCCTATGCCCAGGCCGAGGAAATGCTGCAACTGGCCCAATTGGTCGAGCAACACCATGGCGCCTACTTCACCCACTTGCGCGATGAATCCAATGGCGTGATGGCCGCCCTGCAAGAGGCCATCGACATTGCCCGCGCTTGTCGCATCCATGTGCAAGTGGTTCATTTCAAATGCTCTGGCGTGGACAACTGGGGGCAAACCGCCCAGGCATTGGCGCAGATGCAAGCGGCGCGTGATGCGGGCATGGACATCGATTGCGACGCCTACCCGTATACCGCCGGCAGCAACCCGCTGAAAAACATCTTGCCCCAATGGGTGCAAGCCGGCGGTGTCGAAGCCATGCTGGAGCGATTGGCCGATCCAGCCACCCGCGAACGCATCCGACAAGAGGTCGAGCGCGATGGCTTGAACAATTGGGGCCGCATTGCCTCCTGGGACGATGTGCGCATCTCCATCACCCCCCACCAACCGCAGCATGCGGGCAAAACCATCGCGGGACTGGCCCAGGAACGGGGCATGGACCCGGTCGACACCTTGTGCGATTACTTGCGCGAGGACCGTGGGGCGACCCGGGTTTTGATCACATCGATTTCAGAAGACGATGTGCGTGAATTGATCCGCTCGCCTGCGGCCTTGATTGGGTCGGATGGCAATTGCGTCTCGCACGAAGGCGTGGTCAGTCAAGGCATGCCCCACCCGCGCTTTTACGGCACGTTTCCCCGCGTGTTGGGCCGCTATGTGCACCGCGAACAAGTCACCCCCCTGGCGCACGCCATCTTCAAAATGACCGGTGCCACGGCACGTGCACTGCGCTTGCGCGACCGGGGGCTTTTGCGCGTCGGGCTGTGCGCCGACGTCACGATGTTTGAACCCGATGTTTTTTTGGACCTGTCCACCTACCAAGACCCACACCGCTACCCCGCTGGCCAGCGAACCACCGTATTGGTCAATGGAGTGGTAGTGATCGACAACGCCCAGCACACCGGCGCCCTGCCCGGCCGCGTTTTGCGCCGCAGTGCCGATGGCAGCGTGGGCTTTAATGCACCGGCCAATAGCCCTTGAGCAGTTTTTTCATGTCCAAGCGCGCAGCAATGCGCTGGGCCGATTCACCCACTTGCTGCATCAAGGCATCATGGTCAATGCGGGTCAGCTTGCCGTCCTTGAGCACCTGTTCGCCAGCGATGAACACATCTTTCACGCTGTTGCCCGTGGCGCTGTAGACCAAATTGGAGACTGGGTTGTACAGCGGTTGCCACTCGGGCTGGGTGGCATCAAAGACCACAAAGTCAGCTTCCTTCCCGACCTCGATGGAGCCAATGCGGTCTTGCAAACCAACCCCTTTGGCCCCATTCAAGGTGGCCATTTCAATGGCGTGCTCGGGGGGCATCACCCTTGGGTTCATGCGCACCTCTTTGTACAAACAAGCCGCCATGCGCATTTCTTGCACCATGTCCACCACGCCCGATGACGCGTGGTCGGAACCCAAACTCACATTCACACCCATGGCCATGAGCTCGGGGTGTTTGCCCGCTGCCATGTAGCCATAGCCGTTGTGCACCGACGACGAAGGGCTGCACACCAAGGTGGGCTTGCGCTTGACCAGCAAAGCCAGCTCTTGGGGTTCGAGCCAACCCGAATGCACCAAGATCATGTTTTCATCCAGCACCCCGAGTGACTCGAGGCGTTCGATCTCGGCTTTACCCGTGGCCGAAACGCTGGCGTCGTGGGTTTGGTAGCTGAAGCAGGCATGGGTTTGCAATTTGACCCGGTGCTTATTGGCCAGGTCTTTCAAGCCCGTGATGAGTTCGTCACTGGCGTTGTTCATGCCTCGGAATGACGCTGACATGGTGAGTCGGCCATGGTGCTGGCCCAGGTAGCGCTCAAACAAAGCCTCGGTTTTTTCCAAGCAAGCGCCGGTGGATTCGATCATGCTGGCGGGCAGCAGGCCCATGACCGATTTGGTTTTATCAAAGCATGAACAGGCCGCCACCAAGCGCATGCCCGTGGAGAGCACTGACGCAATGGTTGCGTCAGGGTGGTAATTGCCGGGGTCAGTGAAGCAGGTCACGCCATGGCGCATCAACTCCAGGGCGGCAAACGCAGAACTCACCGCCACGTCCTCGCGGGTATTGGCGGCCTCGTAGGGGTACATGTGTTCAAACAAAAACTGTTGGGCATTGGCCTCATCGGCCAAGCCCCGAGACAGTTGGAACGAGGCATGCAAATGGTTGTCGATCATGCCGGGAATCACCACCCGGCCAAGGCCAGAGATGGTTTGGCTCGCCTGCCATTGGCCCGAGAGATCGGCGGTTTTTCCCACCGCCACAAACTGGCCGTCTTTCACGGCCAAGGCCGCATCGCGGATGATGCGCCGCTGCGGGTCAACGGTGATGAGCCAATCAATGTGGGTGATCATCAGGTCACAGGGGAGTGGCTGGCCTGGGGCAGGTGTTGTCGATGGCATGCAAATGGCTTTGAAGTGAAATGTGGTTGGTTAAAGCAATGGGGGGCACGGACTTCAGTCGGCCTTGATGCCGTTGTCGCGGATGAGTTTGCCCCAACGCTCCATGTCGCGGCGCACCACGTCGGTGAAACGGTCTGGGCCCATGCCCGATGGCTCCAACCCGAGTTCGCGCAACTTGGCCGACATCTCAGGCGAATTCACCGCCTTGCGAATGGCCTCGGTCAACACAGCCAACACCTCTTTGGGGGTTGCCGCAGGCGCGAACACCGCATGCCAGCCTTGACTGCCAGAACCTGGAAACAGGCTGTCCATGGTGGGCACTTGGGGCATGCTGGCCATGGGTTTGGCGCTGCTGGTCATGATGGGCCGCAAACGGTTACCTTGCACTTGGGGCAAGATGCCCAAGCTGGTGTCGAAAATCAAATCCACTTCACCCGACAGCAAAGCCTGCATGGCTGGGCCATTGCCCTTGTAGGGGATGTGCTGGATTTGAATGCCTGCCGCACTGCGGGCCAACTCCATGTACATGTGCTGGCCAGAGCCCGAGCCCGCACTGGCGTAATTGAGCTTGCCCGGTTGCTTGCGTGCCAATTGAATCAAGTCCTGCATGCTGTTGATGGGGGATTTGACGTTGACCGCCAACACATAATCAAAGGTGCTGACTTGGGCCACAGGCACCAAGTCTTTGATCAAGTCATAGGGCGTGGCCTGCAAGCTCACCACCGTGACCATGGGCGTGGCCGCATTGAGCACCAAGGTGTATCCATCCGCTGGGCTTTTGGCCACATAGTCCACCCCCACCACCCCGCCTGCGCTGGCGCGGTTCTCCACCACCACGGCCTGTTTCAAACTGTCTTGCATGTTGCGCGCCAACAGGCGTGCGACGACATCCAAGGTACCGCCGGGCACAAAGGGAACGACCAATTTGATCGGGCGATTGGGAAAGGCGGGGGCTTGCGCCATCACACCCACACCAAGCATCAAACCCATGCACAACAGCAAAAACCGCAGCACAGCAAAGCGAAGGAACGTCATGGTTTTCTCCAGTAGAGGCTTAAAGATTCACACACTCAAAGGCAAGTTTTTTTGCAACCACCCACTGACCAAGTCGATCACCAGCGCATTGCCCTCGCCCAAAATAAAGTGGTCGGTTTCGGCAAACAGGTGCAAATCGGTGGGTTGGCCGGCATGGGCGAACAAATCCAGCGACTGCTCGGTGGGGGTCACGGTGTCGTTCGAGGGATGCAGCAGCAGCAGTGGCCGTGGCGCGATTTGGCCCACCACCTCATTGGCGCGGAAATTAAACATGCTCTCCACCACTTCGTAAGGAAAGTCGGTGATCGAACCCGGTGCCAATTGGTTGCGCAAGCCGGGTTGAATCGGCACGATGTCATAACGCGGCACCATCATCGACTCGCCCAATGCCAAGCGCCGGCGGCCCTCGGCCATCATGTCGGTGAACTTTTTCCAAGCGGCATCGCTGGCATGTTGTTTGCGAAACTTCTTTTCGCCGTCGCCCCAACCACCGGTGGACACACAAGCGGCCACGCGTTGATCAATGCCGGCCGTGTAGATGGCCACGGCAGCGCCAAAGCTGTGCCCCATCACACCGATGCGGGAGGCGTCGACTTCGGCACGGGTTTGTAAAAAGTCAATCGCGGCCTGGGTGTCTTGCACCTGCTCCATGCAAATGACTTTGCCACGTTGGCCTTGGCTGTCACCACAGCCGCGCATGTCAAAGCGCAAGGTGATATAGCCCAAGGAAGCAAACAACTTGGACGCGGCCATTGAAATACCACCGTTTTTGTTGCTGCCAAAACCGTGCAGCACCACGATGGCGGCGCATTTTTGGCCTGGCGGCAAGTTGTCGGGAATTTGTAAAACACCGGCCAATTGAAGGCCTTGGGATGTGAAATGAATGAGGTGTTCCATGCGGTCTGAATTCTGGTGGACGGGATGAATTGCTGGCCATTGGGCCGCAATGATCATGACATTGAAGCAATTCAACTATACACAGCGCACAGCCATGAGATTGAGAAGTTTTTCCCTGGGTTGACCGTGATCACCATCAGGCCACTTGAGGTCTTGCCAGGCCTTCGCCCCCAGCCGGGTCTGTCAAATAAACCGGGCCCGCAATTTGCGTTACAAGAGGACAAGCTGGTTTTTCGACACCCTGCCCTACCTTTGATGGAGTTCGGCCATGAACAAATACGCCGCA
>CAMDJU010000080.1 GCA_945900695.1 Bordetella parapertussis
CCCCGTGCCCTGGCCCGTTTCAAAGTGCTCGATTTATCGCGGGTGCGGTCTGGCCCCAACTGCGTGCGCGTGCTGGCTGACTTTGGTGCCGATGTGATCCGCATCGAGCCACCGGCGGGCGTGGACCCCAACGAGGTTTTGTTTGCGTCCAACCGCGATGGCGGGGACTTTCAAAACTTGAACCGCAACAAGCGCTCGCTCACCCTGAACCTGAAAAAGCCCGGCGCCTTGGACATCTTGATGCGCTTGGTGGCCCAGGCCGATGTGCTGGTGGAGAACTGGCGCCCCGATGTCAAGCACAAGCTGGGTTTGGGTTACGAGGACTTGGCGAAGGTCAACCCGCGCATCATCTTGGCCAGCATTTCGGGCTTTGGGCAAGATGGCCCCTATGCCGAACGGCCCGGGTTTGACCAAATCATCCAGGGCATGGGCGGTTTGATGAGTGTGACGGGCGACACCGCCAGCGGGCCGTTTCGCGCGGGCCTGGCAGTGGCCGATTTGAGCGCCGGTTTGTATTGCGCGGTGGGTATTTTGGCGGCGCTGCACGAGCGCGAAGTGTCTGGGCGCGGCCAGTGGGTGCACAGCTCCTTGCTGCATTCGCAAATTGCCATGATGGATTTTCAGGTGGCGCGCTACATCAACGAGGGCAATGTGCCGGTGCAAGAGGGCAACAACCACCCCACCAGTTCGCCCATGGGCTTGTTCACCGCCAGTGATGGCCCGTTCAACCTGGGCGCATCGGGCCAGGGCAACTGGAAGCGGCTGTGTGAGTTGCTGGCCAAGCCTGAGTGGTTGGCCGACCCCGAGTTCAGCACCGAAGCCTTGCGCGTGGCCCACCGGCCACGCCTGAACGCCTTGCTCAACCAGGCGTTTTTGACGGGCACGGTGCACCACTGGGTGGATCGTTTGAACCAAGTGGGCGTGCCCGCCGGACCGGTCTACACCGTGCCGCAAGTCATGCAAGACCCTCAGGTGCAGCACCTGGGCGTGACCGAAACCCTGGAAACGCCGCACGGGCCCAAGCACTACATCACCCAGGCGGTGACCTTGTCGCGCACCCCCGCTGAGGTGCGCACCCATGCCCCCGGTTGGGGTGAGCACACCGATGCGGTATTGACGGACATCGGCTATTCACCCACCGAAATCGCCCAGTTTCACGCCCAAGGCGTGGTCTGATTTGCCTGCCCCCTGATTGATAGAACTGTCCATGGCCAACCCACGCATCCCTTATCGCTTCTCCAACGACGGCCCCACGCTCAAACCCCATCCCAAAGGCGCCATCATGGTGCACTTGGTGGTCAATGTGGAGCACTGGCAGTTTGACGCCAGCATGCCGCGCACCATCATCACACCGCCCCACGGCAAAGAGACCGTGCCCGATGTGCCCAACTTCAGCTGGGCCGATTACGGCATGCGGGCGGGTTTGCCGCGCATCATCGACGCCATCCACAGCCGGGGGCTGCCTGCGTCCACCAGTTTCAATGCTGGGGTGATCCAGGCATACCCCCGTGCTGCCGAGGCCATGCGTGACGCAGGCTGGGAGTTCATTGGGCACGGCTTGCACCAAAAGGCCATCAACCATGAGGCCCAGTCTGAGGAGGCCTTGATCAAGACCTGTTTGGACATGCTCGAAGCTTTCACGGGTGTGCGCACCCAAGGGTGGCTGGGGCCAGGCCTGCGCGAAACCCACGACACACCAGACATCTTGAAAAAACTCGGCGTGGACTATGTGTTCGATTGGGTGGTTGACGACGTGCCCAATTGGATGCGCACCGAGCACGGCCCCTTGTTGTCGCTGCCCTATAACTTGGAGATCAACGACTCCATCATTTATGCGGTGGAGCGCCACAGCTCGGACGAAATGCTCATGCGCCTGACCCGCACCCTCGACTTGTTCAAGCGTGAGGCCGAGCACCATCCCCGTGTGTTGGCCATTGGCTTGCATCCCCATTTGATTGGTGTGCCGCATCGCTTCCACAGCTTGGAGAAAATGCTGGATCTGTTGATGGCCACGCCTGGCGTATGCTTCGTGACCGGGCGCGATATCGCGGCTTGGTATTGCGACCAAGTGCCAGCGCCAACTGCCTGAGCACCCGACCTAAGGAACCCCATGGATTTGAAGTTACAAGGACAACGCGTGCTCGTCACTGGCGGCTCGCGCGGCATTGGTTTGGCGATTGCCCAAGCGTTTGCGGCAGAAGGCGCCATGCCCATCATTGCTTCGCGCGATGGCGAGCAGTTGGCATTGGCCGTGAAAGCCATTCACAGCAGCACAGGCATCACCGCAGAGGCTGTGCCCGCCGATTTGTCTCAGCCCGGCGCCACAGAGGCCTTGTTCAAGGCGGTGGGTGAGGTCGATGTGTTGGTCAACAACGCCGGGTCCATTCCCGGTGGCTCATTGCACGATCTGGACGAGCAGCGTTGGCGCCAGGCCTGGGAGCTCAAGCTGTTCAGCTACATCAACCTCACCCGCTGCTATTTGCCCATGATGGAGCAGCGTGGCCGGGGTGTGATTTGCAACATCATTGGTCTGGCCGGGGTGGCGCCGCGCTATGACTATATTTGTGGCTCAACCGCCAATGCGGGTTTGATTGCCTTCACCCAAGGTTTGGGCGGGGGCAGCGTGCGCAAAGGCGTGCGGGTGTTTGGCATCAACCCCGCGCCCACCCGCAGCCAGCGCATGCAAACCATGCTCGAGCGCCAAGCCACCAACAAATGGGGAGACGCCACCCGTTGGATGGAGTTGTCCACAAAATTGCCCTTTGGCCGCATGGCCGAGCCCGATGAAATTGCGCGCATGACAGTTTTTGCTTGTTCGCCTTTATCGGGTTATCTGAGTGGCACTGTCATCAATTTGGATGCAGGCCAAATTTACGCTGAAACTGTTTGAGAAAGACATTTGTTCCATGAGCCAAGTTGACCCTTATGCCGAACTGCGTGCCGGTGTGCGCAGCGTTGTCACCCAGTTTGATTCACGCTACTGGCAAGATCTGGACGAGGCGCGCGCCTTCCCTGAAAAATTTGTCAACGCCTTGGCTGCGGCCGGATGGTTGTCGGCCCTGATTCCCGAGGAATACGGCGGCTCCAACCTGAGCCTGACCGAGGCCAGCGTGATCATGGAAGAGATCAATCGCGCCGGTGGCAACTCTGGCGCTTGCCATGGCCAAATGTATGTCATGGGCTGTGTGGTGCGCCATGGCTCCAAAGCCCAAAAAGAAGCCTTGCTGCCCAAAATTGCCAGCGGTGAGTTGCGCATGCAGGCGATGGCAGTGACCGAGCCCTCCACGGGCTCGGACACCACCAAGCTCAAAACCATGGCGGTGCGCAAAGGCGATCGCTATGTGGTCAATGGCCAAAAAGTATGGACCTCGCGCATCCAACACTCCGACTATATGCTGCTGCTCGCGCGCACGACACCCCTTGCCGAGGTCAAGAAAAAAACCGAAGGCCTGTCGGTGTTTTTGGTGGACGTGCGCCCAGAGATGGGCAAGACCATCATTGCCAAACCGATTCGCAACATGGTCAACCACGAGACCAACGAGTTGTTCATCGACAACTTGGAAATCCCGGTGGAAAACCGCATCGGCGAAGAAGGCCTGGGTTTGAAGTACATATTGGACGGCCTCAACGCCGAGCGTTTGCTGATTGCTGCCGAGTGCGTGGGCGACGGCCATTGGTTTGTTGAAAAAGCCAAAAACTACGCCAACGACCGGCGCGTGTTTGACCGCCCGATTGGTCAAAACCAAGGCATTCAGTTTCCGATTGCGCGCGCCCACATCAACGTGGAGGCCGCGAGTTTGATGCGCTACGAGGGCACGCGTTTGTTCGATGCCGGCCAGCCCTGCGGCGCGCAGGCCAACATGGCCAAGTTATTGGCCGCTGATGCGTCCTGGGAAGCGGCCAACGCCTGCTTGCAAACCCATGGCGGCTTTGGGTTTGCCGCCGAGTACGACGTGGAGCGCAAGTTCCGCGAGACGCGCCTGTACCAAGTGGCCCCCATCTCCACCAACATGGTGCTGTCCTATATTGCCGAGCACGTCTTGGGTTTGCCACGCTCTTATTGAAGCAACACCGGCGCTGCACCCCTTGGTAGCGTTACGCCGTTACGCATTCGGCGGGGTGTGAGGGCTGATTTTGCAAGCTGCGCGTCAGATAAGGCGGCCAGGTGTCAACCCAGGTGGTCACTTAGTTTGTCGCCTCTAAAAGCGCCTGAAGGGCTTTTTTTGGGGGGTTCATTCCTATAATTTTTGTCATTGAGTTCTGCATCAATTGCAGTGCTCAACCCATTCATTATTTGGAGTAACAACATGACCCTGACCCCTGATCAAGTGCTGGCCGCCAACAAGGCCAATTTGGAAACCCTCGCTGTCTTGACCACCCAAGCCTTTGCCGGTGTAGAGCAACTCATCGCCCTCAACATGAGCGCCGCCAAAGCCGCTTTGGGCGACGCCCAGCACCACACCGAAACCCTGATGTCGGTGCGCGACGCGCAAGAATTGCTGTCGGTTCAAGCGCAAATGTTCCAGCCTTTGGCCGAGAAAGCCGCGGCCTACAACCGCCAGTTGTTTGACATCGCCCAACACACGGGTGGCCAAATTGGCCAAGTGGTGGAAGGCCAAGTCGGTCAAGCCCAGGCGGCTGTGGAAGCCCTGGTCAATAACCTGACCCAAAACGCACCCGCTGGCACCGAGGCCGCTTCCCAGGCTTTGAAAGCCGCGGTGGCCGCAGGCAACACCGCCCTGAGCTCGGTGCAAAAAGCTGTGCACCAAGCCAATGAAATGATGCAGGCCAATGTGAGCCAAATGGCCCAGGCCGTGCCCGCTGTTGCCAAGGCCCGCCCGGCTGCTAAAAAGCGCTGAACCACCTTTGGGGTGTGTCCCCTCTGGCCCCACAATGGCACCTTTCGAGGTGCCATTTTTTTTTGGAGGGGCCGGGAATTGGATCAAGTCGATGGGGTGGTGATTGGGGCCGGTGTGGTGGGCTTGGCGGTGGCACGTGCCCTGTGTCTGGCCCAAGCTGGCGCGCAATGGCTGGTGCTCGAGCAAGCCGAGGCGATTGGCACCGGTACCAGTTCGCGCAACAGCGAGGTCATCCATGCAGGCATTTACTACCCTGCAGGGTCGCTCAAGGCGCGCTGGTGCGTGCAAGGGCGGGACATGCTTTACGCCTATGCGGCCGAGCGCGGTGTGCCGCACCGGCGTTGCGGCAAGCTGATGGTGGCCACCGATGAAGGCCAATTGCCTGGCTTGTTGGCCTTGCGCGACAAAGCCCATGCCAATGGCGTGACCGACGTGGTGCTGATCAGCGCTGATCAAGCGCGGGCCATGGAGCCCGCCTTGTCGTGCGTGGCGGCATTGCATTCGCCCAGCACCGGTATTGTGGACAGCCATGCCTTCATGCTCAGCTTGCAAGGGGACTTTGAAAACGCGGGCGGCACCGTGGTGTGCCATGCCGCCGTGCAGTCTGCCCAGGTTCATCCTCAGGGATGGGTGCTGCACATGGCCGACGGCACCGAACTCTTGGCCCGCCAACTGGTGAATTCGGCCGGTTTAACCGCCCCGGCGCTGGCGCGGCAATTTCAGGGCTTGGACGCAGCCCAGGTGCCCCAGGCTTATTTCGCCAAAGGCAATTACTTCACCTTGGGCATGCGCGCTCCGTTTTCGCGTTTGATATACCCCGTGCCTGAGGCCGCAGGCCTGGGCGTTCACTTGACGCTGGACATGGGCGGGCAAGCCAAGTTTGGGCCCGATGTGCAGTGGGTCGATGACCCGGACGACTTGGTGGTCTCCCAGGCCCACGAGGCGGCTTTTTACCAAGCCGTTCGCGCCTATTGGCCGGACTTGCCCGATGGTGCGCTGCAACCCGGTTATGCGGGCATCCGACCGAAAATTTCAGGCCCAGGACAAGCAGCGGCTGATTTTTTGATGCAAGGCCCCAGCGACCATGGCTTGCCCGGCTTGGTCAACTTGTTTGGCATCGAGTCGCCGGGTTTGACCAGCTCGCTGGCCATCGCCCAAGCCGTGGTGGACAGCACTTTGGCCGGGCAGGTCTGGGTGAAAGCAAGTTGAACTCCAGCCGACCATCCACCCCCGATGTGATTTTTCATAACGGGCGCATCCACACATGTGACGCTCAAACGGGCACGGTGCAGGCCTTGTCCATTGTTGGAAACCGTGTGCAGGCCGCAGGTCAGACTGAAGATCTTCTGAATTCAGCAGATCCAAGCACGCAGATCATTGATTTAAAGGGTGGTTGCGTGATTCCTGGCTTAACCGATGGCCACGCACACATGGACCGAGAGGGCTTGCGGCACCAGTTGCCCAGTTTGCAACACGCCAATTCCTTGCAGGATGTTCTGGATGCCATAGCTGATGAGGCGCAACAGCGTCCCGAAGGCGCATGGATTTTGACCCAACCAATCGGGCAACCGCCGGAATTTTCCACCGATGTTTCGCATTTAATGCCCACGCGTTTCGATCTGGATCGCGTAAGCCCAAAGCATCCCGTGTTGATTCGTCCGATTTGGGGGTATTGGTCAAATTCGGTGCCCTTTGCGTGTGTGGCAAACAGCTTGGCATTGAAGCTGGCGGGTATTGGCCCAGATACGCGCTCGCCAAGCGACGAAGTTGTCATCGACAAGGACGCATCGGGGCAACCGACCGGCATTTTTTGGGAAAAAAGTTTGGTCCCACTGGTTGAGCATACCTTGATGCGCTGTGCGCCTGGGTTTTCATGGGCGCAACGTGAGGCGGCCTTGCTGCATGGCATGTCCGCGTACAACAAAACCGGAACCACATGCGTCTTTGAAGGCCATGGGGTTGCCAGTGAAGTCATACAAGCCTACAAATCGGTTCATTCATCAGGCAAGAGCACGGTCAGGGCCTTGCTCACCTTCAGTCCCAATTGGCATTTGAATGGTCAGGGTGATGCTGCACTGCTTTTGAAAGATTGGGCCGCCTGGGTCGGTCGAAATGGCAGTGGAGACGATTTTCTGAGGGTTCAAGGGCTCTATGCAGAAATCGACTCAGATCCGCACAACAATCGGCTCCGAGCGCTCAATCACCCTTGTACCGGGTGGGCTGGTTTCCAAGCCGGGTGTGCATTGCCTTTGGACATGATGAAGGTATTGGTTCAAGAGGCGGCGCGAAGCGAAATTCGCTTGTGTGGAATTTGGCCCAATCTTCTGGCGCTGTTTGAACAGGCCAATCAAGTCCATCCCATTGCACCCATGCGTTGGGTATTGGGCCATCAACGGTTTTTGACCCGCGATCAAATCGCCCGCATCAAAGATTTGGGCATTGTGCTCACCACCCACACCAATCGGCATATCTACAAAGACGGCGACCGCATGTTGCGAGAAGGCTTTCATGACTTGAACGATTTGGTGCCACTGCGAAGCCTCACTGAGAGCGGCGTACCGGTGGCGTTTGGGAGTGACAATTTACCGCCTTCCTTGTTCCATCCCATGTGGCACGCCAGTGCCCGAAAAAGCCGTGGTGGTCAGGTGGTGGGTGAATCTCAAGCCATTTCAAGAAGCCAAGCTTTAGAAATCGCCACCCAAGGCGGCGCATATTTGTGTTTCGATGAAGAAAAACGCGGTCGCCTGGCCCCGGGTTTCTTGGCTGATTTGTCATTGCTCACCGCAGACCCTTTATCATGCGCCGAAGAAGAGTTGCCGCATATTCAAGCCACCAAAGTGATGGTGAACGGTCAATTTGTTTTGTAGCTTGTCAATTCACAGAAAGTCCAGATCATGATGAAAAAAATGCGTCAATTTTTAGGCCCGGCCGTAGCGCTCCTTGCGGGTGTTTTGACTTTAAGCCCCAGCTTATCTGCCGATGCGGACAGCTGGCCGAATCGCCCTGTTCGGGTTGTCATCCCATATGCGCCTGGTAACACCGGGGACATCACATTCAGGCTGATTCAAAATCAACTGGAAGCCAAATTTGGTGTCCGCTTTTTGATCGATAACAAAAGCGGGGCCTCTGGAAACATCGGCGCAGAAGACGTTGTCCGCTCTGCTGCGGATGGGTACACATTGCTGCTGGGCGCAACAAACAACTACGTGACCAATTCTTCATTGATCAAAGGCATGCGATTTGACCCCGTGAAGGATTTGGCGCCCATCTCCATGATCAGTAATGCACCCTCGGTGGTTGTGGTCAACGCCAATATGCCGGTCAACACATTGACCGAGTTGACTGCATTGGCAAAGAAAGAGGTTGGCAAATTGGCATTTGCATCGCCTGGAAACGGTACACCACCTCATCTTGCGGCTGAGCTGTACAAACAGTTGACGGGTGTTGAGTTGATCCACGTGCCTTACCGCGGCTCTGCCCCAGCGGTTCAGGGTTTGCTGGGCGGAGACACGCAAATTTACATGACGGCCCTGAGCTCGGTGGCTGGCAATATCAATGCGGGCAAATTAAAGGCGCTGGCAGTTGCTGGGCCACAGAGACTCGCTGTTTTACCCAATGTCCCCACTTCAGCGCAGCAAGGCATCCCAGAGTTGATCACGGGCAACTGGTGGGGACTCTCAGCGCCCCTGGGCACCGACAGCAAAATCATTCAAAAATTGGCTGATGCCATCCAAGTCATCTTGAACGATCCAACCGTCAAGCAAAAGTATTTTGAATTGGGGGTCAGCCCGGTGGGCAGCTCTCCGTCTGAGTTTGCCAAGCAAATCGCGCAAGAAGCCATGGTTTGGAAAAAAGTCATTGCCCGCTCAGGCCTTCAGCCCGAGTGATGGCTTCGGGCATTTCAGTTTGGCCTTGGCTGATCCCAGCCAGGCACTTTCATTGGGTTAATCGGCACATCGTCCGTGCCTTACTGGATTTCAAATGCATGAATTGACATTGCGCAAAGTGCTCAAAAGCCTTCTCTCCCCACTGCTTGCCGCATCGCTGCTGTCCCAGTCAGCCCTGTCGCAAACCGACGCCTTTCCTGCCAAGCCGATCCGCATCATCGCTTCCACTTCACCCGGTGGGCTGACCGATTTGCTCGCCCGCAACCTGGGGCGGCAGATGTCCGAATCGCTGGGTCAGCAGGTGGTGGTGGAGAACCGACCTGGCGCTGGAACCCTGATTGGCATGACAGCCTGTGCGCGGGCGCCTGCCGACGGCTACACCCTGTGCCTGACCGATAACCAGAGCTTGGTGTTCAATCCGCTGCTTTTCAGCAAGCTGCCCTATGACCCCAAAGGGGACTTTGTCGCCATCGGCGGCGTGGTGCGTACCCCCCATGATGTGATCGTGGCCTCGCCCACGCTGCCTGCCAACAACCTGGCCGAGGTGCTGGCCCTGGCGCGCACCAAACCCGGCACGGTGAGTTTTGCGACCTGGGGGCCGGGCAGTTTGCCGGCGATTTACTACGCCTGGATCACCCGACAAGCCGGTGTGCAAATGACGCCCGTGCCCTACAAGGGGGCCGGCCCGTCCTTTTTGGCCGTGATGACGGGCGAGGTGAATTTGGCCTATAGCAGCTTGGCCATTGCCAAGCCTGCGGCAGAAGCCGGCAAGGTCAAGCTGATCGCCGTCACGGGAAACCGTCGGGCTGCTGGCTTTCCCAGCACCGCCAGCCTGGGAGAGTCCAACAGCGACCCCAACCTGGGCACCTTCTGGGGCCTGTACGCCCCGGCCAAAACCCCCACGGCCATCGTGGCCCGGTTGAACACGGAACTCAATAAGGCGCTCTCCAGCGCTGCCTTTCAAAGCTTTGCCCAGCAGGGTTTTCTAGAGACCATGGCGGGCACGCCAGAACAATTTGCCGCCACCTTGGCGCAAGCGCAAGCCACCTCGGCGCGAACCTTCCAGACCATCGGCATCCAACCGACCGACGCGCCGTCGGATGCGCCGCAGGCGATGCCTCGTTGAGTCGGTCATGGCGACACAAGAGAAACTGTTGCAGCAGCTGGCCCAGGCCTGCCGCATCCTGGAGATGGAAGGGCACGGCGACATGACGCTGGGTCATGTGTCGCTGCGCGACCCGGGTGGGCGCGGTTTCTGGCTCAAACGCAACCGCATTGGCCTGGGCGAGGTGCTGGGCCCGCAGGACTTCATCTTGGTGGGCTTTGATGGCCACAAGTTGGAAGGCGGGGGTGGACGGCATTCGGAATGGCCCATCCACTCGCAAATCTTGTTGCGGCGGCCCGATGTGAACGTCGTGGCCCACACCCATGCCTTTCATGCCAGTGTGCTCTCCGCCTCAGGCGAGCCTTTGCTGCCCTTCACCCTGGACGCCGATTACTTTGCCAACTTGCCGCGAGACGCCACCGAGGCAGCCCTTCTGACAGCGGTGGAAGATGGCGACACGCTGGCCCGGGCCCTGGGTCAGGATTACGCGGTGCTGATGGCCAACCACGGCATCACCTTTTGCGGCACCTCGATCGAACACGCCACCTGTGTGGGCGTCTTCCTGGAGAAAGCAGCTCGGGCGCACCTGGCCGGCATGGCCGCTGGCTTTGCGCGCAGCATGCCCACCGAAGCCACGCGCGCTCGCCGCCATGCGCAAGTGATGACGCCAGTGCACATCGAACACTCCTGGAATTTTTTCTGCCGCAAGCTCGCCAGCCTAGAGGCCACCACTGGCGGCAAGCCGGGTCCGCTGTTTTGCCCTTGAGCATCCCTGCTCAGCGCT
>CAMDJU010000081.1 GCA_945900695.1 Bordetella parapertussis
ATTTCGAGTCCGGCGCATTCGACCACTCTGCCATCTCTCCGGGTGTCGAGGGCGCGATTCTATCAGCGCCCCATCACCTCAATGGGTGTTCAGCCTGCCTCAGGGCCGCACTGGTGTGGGCACCGCAGTGGTGGCCGATACAGGGGCCACAGCCGGTCGCGCCACGGGGGGCGTGTTGGCGCTGCGTGGGGTGATGGTCATCACCAAGTTGGGGCCGCTGAGGGCCCCGCCCTCGGAGATTTCAATGGTGGCGCTGCGGTCGGCTTTGGTGAAGACCAGCAAACTGCTTTTGCCACGGCTGGCAGATATCAAACCCCAGCCATTGCGCTGGTATTGGTCCAAAAAGAAGTTGTAAGCGGCGCTGGTGTCGCGCCCCACATCCAGGGCCAATCGGCCAACCCAGTTGTCGCCCGCGCCCAAGATCAGCGACTGCTCATGAACCACCCGGCTGCCGGGTGGCAGTTGGGTTTGCCCAATCAACTCTTGGAGGGGCAAGGGAGCCGGGCCACCGTCTGCGCCCAGGGGGGTGGTATTGCAAGCAGCGAGACAGCACAAGGCCATCAAGGCGCAAAGGGTTTTAAGGTTCATGGATGGGCTTTCAAGGTTGGAGGGTTTTCAGGCCACCGATGTAGGGCTGCAAAGCTTCTGGAACTTGCACAGAGCCATCGGCTTGTTGGTAGTTTTCGAGCACGGCGACCAAGGCACGGCCCACGGCCAGGCCAGAGCCATTGAGGGTGTGTACCCATTCGTTTTTGCCTTGTGCATTTTTGAAGCGCGCTTGCATGCGCCGGGCTTGAAAAGCATCGCAGTTGCTGACCGAGCTGATTTCGCGGTAGGTGTTTTGCGCGGGCAGCCACACCTCCAGGTCGTGGGTGCGCACCGCGCCAAAGCCCATGTCACCGGTGCACAGCAGCATCACGCGGTAGGGCAAGCCCAATTTTTGCAAGATGGCTTCGGCATGACCGGTCATGTCGTCCAGCGCCTGCGCGCTTTTGTCGGGGTGGACGATTTGCACCATTTCCACTTTGTCAAACTGGTGCTGGCGAATCATGCCGCGGGTGTCGCGGCCATGGCTGCCCGCCTCTGAGCGAAAACACGGCGTGTGGGCGGTGAGCTTGATGGGCAGATCGGCCTCGGCCACGATTTCATCGCGCACAAAGTTGGTCAGCGGCACTTCGCTGGTGGGGATGAGGTACAGGGCGGTGGGATCGTCACCATCTTGACCGCCTTTTTTGGCGGCAAACAAATCGGCTTCAAACTTAGGCAACTGCCCGGTGCCGCGCAGGCTGTCGGCGTTGACGATGTAAGGCGTGTAGCACTCGGTGTAACCATGCTCTTGGGTTTGCACATCCAACATGAACTGGGCCAGGGCGCGGTGCAAGCGGGCGATGGGGCCTTTGAGCACGCTAAAGCGCGAGCCCGCCAGCTTGGTGCCAGTTTCAAAGTCCAGGCCCAGGGGTTCGCCAATGTCCACATGGTCTTTGGCGGCAAAGCCCAAGGGCACGGGTTCACCACCCAGCCCTTGCGCGGGGCTCCAGCGGCGCAGCTCGACATTGCCGTGTTCGTCGCTGCCCACGGGCACGCTGGTGTGGGGCAAATTGGGCAGGGCTTGCAGCAAGGCCTGCATATCGGCTTGCAGCAACTCCAGGCGCTGGGCCGATTGCTCCAAGTCGTCTTTGATGCTGGCCACCTCGGCCATGATGTCGTCCACGCCCTCGCCCTTGGATTTGCGCTGGCCAATTTGCTTGGACAGGCTGTTGCGCCGGGCTTGCAACTCCTCGGTGTGGGTTTGCAGGGTTTTGCGCTCGCCCTCCAGCGACTGAAAGGCGTTGACATCCAAAAAGGTTTGCGGGGATTTGCGGGCGTTGAGGCGCTCTAAGACATGCGGCAAGTCGCGTCGGAGCAAATTGATATCGAGCATGGGGGGCGATTGTAATTTTTATCAGGCCCAGCAAAGGCCACCTACCTCAGGCATCGTGTTTGAGGCCTTTGGGCAGGGGGAATTTGATGGTCTCTTGGATGCCGTCCAAGGTGCGCACCGACACCGCGCCCAAGGCACGCAAGCGGGTGATGACTTGCTGAACCAAGATGTCGGGTGCAGACGCACCTGCGGTCAGGCCGATGCGTTGTTTGCCATCAAACCAGTCCGCTTGCAACTCGTCGGCATGATCCACCATGTAGCTGGGTGTGCCGTATTTTTGCGATACATCGCGCAATCGGTTGCTGTTGGAGCTGCTGGGGCTGCCGACCACGATCACGATGTCGACCTGGGGGCTGAGCAGCTTGACGGCGTCTTGGCGGTTTTGGGTGGCGTAGCAAATGTCTTGCTGTTTGGGCGCGCGAATTTGTGGAAAGCGTTTTTGCACAGCGGCCATGATTTCGGCCGCGTCGTCCACGCTCAAAGTGGTTTGGGTCACCACAGCGAGTCTCTCCGTTTGTCGCGGTTGAACGGTGACCACACCGTGCACGTCTTCCACCAAGTGAATGCCCTCGGACAATTGGCCCATGGTGCCTTCAACTTCGGGGTGGCCTTTGTGGCCGATCATGATGAACTCAAACCCCTCGCGGTGCAATTTGGCCACCTCGACATGCACCTTGGTGACCAAGGGGCAGGTGGCATCAAACACCCGAAACCCACGCCTTTGGGCCTCGTGCTCCACCGCTTTGGGCACGCCGTGGGCGCTGAACACCAAGGTGGCACCCGGGGGCACATCGTTCAAGTCTTCAATGAAGATGGCACCACGCGAGCGCAGGTCATTGACCACATGGGTGTTGTGCACGATTTCATGGCGCACATAAATGGGCGCGCCAAATTTACTCAGGGCGTGCTCGACGATGTCAATGGCACGGTCCACACCGGCACAAAAGCCCCGGGGTTCGGCCAAAATGATTTCAGAAGGCTTCACAGCGCTCATAAAACACCTATCAAATGCACTTCAAATTGCACGGCTTGCCCAGCCAGCGGGTGATTGAAGTCAAACAACACCGCCGTGTCGCCCAACTGGCACACCGCGCCCGCATAACTGCCCGCCCCATCAGGGGCAGGAAAAGCGACCACATCGCCCACGGCATAGCGCTCATCGGGGTCGCCGAGTTGGCGCAGCATATCGCGGCTCACCCACTGGATCATGTCGGGGTTGCGCGGCCCAAAGGCCTCACCGGCGGCCAAATCGAAGGTGGTGTGCGCGCCATCGGCCAAGCCCATCAAATGCTGCTCCAGGGCAGGCGACAACTCGCCCGACCCCAAGGACAGGGTGGCGGGTTTGCCGCCAAAGGTATTGATGATGTCGCCTTGCGGCCCCGTCAGGCGGTAGTGCAAGGTCAAAAAGGCGCCGGGCGTGACATGCACAAGGGGTTCGGTGGTGGGGGTGGTCATAAAGCTTTGGGGTTTATCGACCCATTGTAGAAATCCCTGAGACGGGCCTGTCAACGTTTAAGGCTCGGGTGGCATTAGAACAAAAATACGCCACCCACACCCCCCATGCGCGATTTACCCACCGATGTGCGCCCCCGAGAAAAGCTTCTGGCCCGGGGCCCCGAGGCCCTGAGCGACACCGAGCTGCTGGCCTTGCTGCTGCGCACCGGAACCCGTGGCCGGAATGTGCTTCAAATGGCCAGTGAGCTTCTGGTTCAATTTGGCGGCATCTCCGGTCTGCTGCAAACCCAGGCCAAGGACTTGCAGCGCTTCAAGGGCTTGGGGGGTACGGCCAAGCGGGCCGAGTTGCTGGCGGTGTTGGAGTTGTCCCGCCGTGCCATGGCCGAACAACTGCGCCAAAAGCCGGTGCTGGATTCACCCGAACTCGTCAAGCAGTATTTGCAACTGCAATTGGGCCATTTGGGCCATGAGGTGTTTGCATTGCTGTTGCTCGACAACCAACACCATTTATTGCAGTACCGCGCCATGTTCCAAGGCACGCTGACCCAAACCAGTGTTTACCCCCGCGAGGTGGTCAAACTCGCCCTCGATGTGGGTGCCAGTGGGGTGGTGTTGGCGCACAACCACCCCAGTGGCGGTGTGCAAGCCTCGGCCGCCGACAAAGCCCTGACGCAAACCCTGAAGTCGGCCCTGGCCTTGGTGGACGTGCGGGTGCTTGACCACATCATCGTGGCCCCGGGTTGCGCCTTGTCCATGGCTGAGTCGGGGTTGATCTAAAACAGCCCCTCCTATGGCATCCAATGAGATGCCTCAGTCTGTCATCCTGAGGCACGCCGCGACAGGACCAATCAACCAGGGCTGTGGCTGGCTATGATCCCAGCCATGTTGACAGCCAACTGCGTGGCATCGACCCCACCCCAGCCTGTGTTGCCCACCATGAAATCGCGCTCCCTGAAAGACCTTGATGCGTTGCGCCAAACATTGGCCCAGCAACAGGCGCAAGCGGCATTGGCGGCCCAAGCCCTTGCCGAGGCACAGCGCCAAGCGCGGGCCGAACAAGAGTTGTTTGTGCGTGCGGTCGGGGCCGTCAAACCCCTCTCCCCCCAAGCCCGTGTGCGCTTGCAAACCCCTGCCCCCGCGCCCGAACCCTTGCAATTGAAACGCGACCAAGAAGCCGTGCTGCGCGAGAGCCTGAGCGATGAGATCGACATCAGCAGCATGATCGAAACCGATGACCAACTCAGCTATCTGCGCGAAGGCATGGGCCGCGATGTGATCCGCAAGTTGCGCCAAGGCGATTGGGCTTTGCAAGGCGAGATTGACTTGCACGGTCTGCGCAGCGATGAAGCGCGCGAGGCCTTGGGTGGCTTTATCCGCCAAGCCCACCGCCAAGGGTGGCGCTGCGTGCGCGTGGTGCATGGCAAGGGATTGGGCTCGCCAGGCAAAACTCCGGTGCTCAAAAACAAAGTGCTGCGCTGGTTGGTGCAAAAAAGCGAGGTCTTGGCGTTTGTGCAAGCCACCCCGTCTGAAGGCGGGGCTGGGGCTTTGCGGGTGCTGTTGGCCCCTGGGTCCACACCCGCCAGTCTCACGGGCCGTTGAGGTTGCGCATCCAATCAGCGGTCTGAAAAAAACTCTCTTGCAAGCGAGTTTGCAAGGGTTGTGGCAGCGCCAGCTCTTGCATGGCCTGGGCCATGCACGCCAGCCACTGATCGCGCTCGCGCACCCCGATCGCAAACGGCATGTGGCGCATGCGCAAGCGCGGGTGGCCAAAGCGCTCTGTGTAGTGTGACGGGCCGCCCAACCAACCGCACAAAAACCAAAACAATTTGTCCCTGGCTGACAGCAAGTCGCTGCCATGGACAGCGCGCAAATGGGCATAGGCAGGCTCTAAATCCATCAGGTCGTAAAACCGGTCAACCAGGGCGCGCACATGGGCCTCGCCACCCACCATGTCAAATGCGGTGATGCCGTCGGTCTTGTCTTGCTCATCCATGCGGTGCCCCCGGTTGGTTCACTGCGCGGCTTGGCGCAAGGTTTGCACCACGGGGCGACGCAATATTTCCCGCAAACCCCACCAACCGGCCAACAGCGCCAACAGCGCCCCCGCCAGCGTACCCGCCAAGGGCACCCACACCGGCGGTGTCCAGGCAAACTCAAACACATAACGGGCCAAACCCCAGCCCACGGCCAAGGCCACCAGCGAGGCCAAGGCACCGGCCAAAGCCCCCACGCCCAAAAGTTCGGCGGCTTGCACCCGCGCCAACAAACGGTTGGAAGCCCCCAAAGCGCGCAACACCGCATACTCACGGGCCCGCTCTTCACGGGTGGCAGTGACGGCGGCAAACATCACCACCAAACCAGCGGCCAGGGTAAAAATAAATAAAAACTCCACCGCCTTCACCACTTGCGCCAACACCTTTTGCACTTGGTTCAAGCTGGCCCCCAAGTCCACATTGGTGATGTTGGGAAAGCGCGCCACCATGGCATTGTCAAAGCCCCGCAGCGAGGGGGCGCGAAAAGCGGCGATGTAAGTCATGGGCACGTCGGGCATGTGCGACAAGGGGTACATCACAAAAAAGTTAGCGCGCATGGACGTCCAGTCCACCCGGCGAATCGAGGTGACGCGCGCATCAATGGCCACGCCCGCCATGTCAAAGCGCAAACGGTCACCCATTTTCAAGCCCAAGGTTTTGGCCAATCCCTCTTCCAAGCTCAAGGCGTCGGGCTCTTCGGGCAACCAAGCACCGGCCACGATGCTGTTGTGCGCGGGGGCCGCCACGCTGTGCGACACATTGAACTCGCGGTCCACCAAGCGCTTGGCCCGCTCGTCGCTGTAATTTTGTGCCGCCACAGCTTGGCCGTTGACGGCCACCAAACGGGCCCGGATCATGGGGTACCAGTCGTATCGCTGAACTTGACCCTGGCGCAAATGGTCTTGAAAAGCCTGCGACTGATCGGGTTGCACATTGAGGACAAAGCGATTGGGCGCATCGGCTGGCGTGGCATTGCGCCAGCTGGCCACCAAGTCGGTGCGCAACAACACCAACAGCACCAGGGCCAACAAGCCCACCGACAAAGCGCTGACTTGGACCATGGCAAAAACCGGTCGGGCAGAAATTTGGCGGGTGGCCAAACTCAGCCATTGCGGGGCCCGCGCCTCGTTCACGGTCCAGCGCAAACTGCGCACGGCCAACCATGACAATGCCGCGAAAAAAGTCACCGCCGCGGCAAAACCACACACCACCCACAGGCCCAAGACCAGATCGCGGCTGACCGCCATGAGCAGCATGGAAAAGCCCAGCAAACCGGCCCCCATGACCCACAGCGAAGCGGCCTGTGGTTTGCCCACATCGCGCCGGATCACCCGCAACGGTGGCACCCGGGCCAGCTGCAAAACCGGTGGCAGGCCAAAGGCGATCAACAGTGTCAAGCCCGTACCCACCCCATAGGCCAAGGGCCGCCAACCCGCGGCGGGCAAGTCGGCCTCAATCAAACCGCTGAGCAAGCCAACGAAAACCTCGTGCAAGCCGTATCCCAAAGCCGCGCCGATCAAACTGGCCCCAATGCCGAGCAACCCAAACTCGATGGCATACACCGCTGCAATCTGGCGCTGGCTTTGCCCCAGCACGCGCTGAATGGCGCAGTCGTCCAAATGGCGGGCGGCAAAGCCCCGCGCGGCCAAGGCCACGGCCACCGCACTGAGCAAGGCGGCCAACAGCGCCACCAGGTTGAGAAATTTTTCGGCCCGCTCCAAGGTTTGGCGCATCTCTGGTCGCCCGGCCTCCATCGACTCCAGGCGCACACCGCGCACCTCGGCTTGGCCCACCTGGGCCTGGGCCCATTGCATATAGGCCTGCACCGGGCGCTCTGGCCCGGCCACTGCAAAACGCCAAGCGATGCGACTGGCTGGTTGCAACAATCCGGTGGCATCGAGGTCGGCCATGTTGATCAACAACCGGGGGGCAAAGTTCATGAAGCCCGCGCCCCGATCAGGCTCGCCCGTCAGCACCTGCGACAAAGTCACGCGGTGTTTGCCCAGCCACAAGCTGTCACCCGGTTGCAATTCCAGCGCTTCCAACAGGCCCGGCTCGGCCCAAGCCTGGCCTGGCGCTGGAATGGCACGCACCACCACCGAGGGACCGTCATAAGCGGTTTGGTTGTTGGGCGCCGCCACCGTGCCCGGCAGCAAGCCCGGAGAAGGCATGACCCCCGCACCGGGCAACCCACCGGCCGTGGATTGCAGCACCTGCAAAGTCCCGCGCAAGGGATATCCCGTCTCCACCGCTTTGAGGGCAATCAAACGGCTGGCACCGCCGCGCTCGTCGCTGGCGCGCGCCATGGTGGGAAAACTCAGCGTGGTGGCGCTGTTCAACCCCAGGGCCTTGGCTTTTTGCACAAACCGCTCTGGCGTGGGCTGATCGCTCACCACCACCACATCACCGCCCATCAACTGGCGTGCATCGCGCGCCATGCCCCCTTGCATGCGGTCGGCCAAAAAAGCCACCGAGCTGAGCGCGGCCACGCCCAAGGCCACGGCCACCATGGGCAAGCGCAACTCGCCGGCCCGCGCATCGCGCCACAGGTTGCGCCAAGCCAAAGCCCATAAATGCATCATGCGGTGACTCTTTTCACAGGGGTGTGGGCCAATTCAGGCTGCCATTGCAGCACCTGCGGCGCGGAGTAACAAAGAAAGCGCTTGTTTGTGGCGCGCCCCACGGTGCACAGCCCCAAGCGCTGGGCCATCTCAAAGCCCATTTGCGTGATGCCACTGCGCGATACCACCACGGGCACTTGCATTTGCGCGGCCTTGAGCACCATTTCACTGGTCAGGCGCCCGGTGGTGTAAAAAGCCCAGGGCGCATCGGCAGATGCCAGAGCCGGGTCGATGCCATTCATCCACATCCAACCCGCAATGGTGTCGATGGCATTGTGGCGGCCCACGTCTTCGACAAACAAACGCATATCGCCGTTGTGGAACAGGGCGCAGGCATGCACTGAACCGGCCGACTTGTACGTGCTCTCCTGGAGGCGAATGGCATCCACCATGGCGTACAAGGCCTGTTGCTGCCATTGCGCCGGGGGGAGGCTCAGGCCCCCCAAATCGGTGAGCAAGTCACCAAACATGCTGCCTTGTCCGCAACCCGTGGTGACCACGCGCTGTGCAGTTTTGGCGCTCAGGTCGGCAATGCCGCCGTGGGTTTTGACCGCGGCAACCCCTGCGCCGCCCTCGCCTGCATCCCAATCCACGGTGATGGATTCGACCGCACTGGGTGCATCGATCAAACGCTGGTTGCGCAAATAGCCCAGCACCAGCCATTCGGGGTGGGCGCCCAAGGTCATCAAGGTCACCAACTCGCGCTTGTCCACATACACCGTGAGGGCGCGTTCGGCCGGAATGGACAAGTCCTCGGTGTGGCCGTGCTCGTTGACCGCTTGCACGGGGCAGGTCAAGGGGGCACGGGCTTGGGTGAGTCGGGGCAGCACATGTTGCATAGGGGGCATAGCCTAACCGACCTCGACAGGGCCATGCGGCCCAAAGGACATTGACTGGGTTTGGCCATGCCCGTGGGTGTCTTTTCTTCTGGCCCAGCCTGCCCGAGGCGGACAGCGGTGACAATGTCGCCATGGAGAAAATGCGCATCGACAAATGGCTGTGGGCGGCCCGGTTTTATAAAACCCGCTCTTTGGCCAGCGAAGACATCGACAAAGGACGGGTCGAGGTGAATGGGCAAACCGCCAAACCCTCGCGCGAAGTCAAACCCGGCGACACGGTTCAAGTGCGCCAAGGTGCCGTGCAGCGCATGGTGTTGATTGTGGGCTTGAGTGCCCAGCGGGGGCCCGCCCCCGTGGCCCAATTGCTGTACCAAGAAACCGCCGACAGCATCGAACAACGCGCCAAGCTGGCCTTGCAACAGCGTTACGCCCGCGAACCCGCCTTGAGCCAAGAGCAGGGCCGCCCCACCAAGCGCGATCGGCGCGAACTCGAGCAAGCACGCCACGGTTGGGACGAGCGCTGGAGCGCATCGGTGGACAAATAAAACCCATCAGCGCGGTTTCAAACCGGCCTTGTCAGCGCGACCACGGCCTAGATGATGGACACCAACACACTGCAGGGGGCTTCCTCAATCAGCGACGGTGAGATGGAGGCATGCCACCAGCGCTGAACCCAACTGTTCTTGTGTTGGTGACCCACCACGATCAAATCGGCGCCAATGCGCTTGGCACAGGCGCATATTTCATGCACCGGGTCTCCCAGCAGCAATTCGCCCGTGGCGGCAAAACCTTGGTCGGCAAAGGCCGACAAGCCTTGCGCCAGCACCTGCTCAAAACCTTTGCGATGCGCCGCCTCTTGTTCGGTGGAAAACACAATGCCTTCGGCCACCACGGCATTGAGCGCCATGGGCATCACCGCCACCAGGTGCAATTCGGCCTGACCCCATTGGGCCAGCTCGCGCGATTCGAGCAAGGCTTTTTGACCGGCGACAGAGCCGTTATAGGCCAACAACAATTTTTTGTACATCTTCGGCACTTTCAAAACAAGGCAGGAGGAACAGGGTGAAGCATGGGGCCTAATTCACTTTATTGGGAATGGGGTTTTCACTTCCATATGAACCCTGTATGACCCATGAGCCAAGCCCTTGAAAATGCGAGGGTGGGCTGAAGTTGTGGCCCGCGTCAACCCTTTTCAACTTTGAGGTGACTCCATGAAAACCGCACCCTCTCGCCGCAACGTGCTGAAAACCTTGGCCGTGGGCGCTGGCACTTTGGCCGCACCGGCCTGGTCCCAAGCGTCCTACCCCAGTCGGCCGATCAAGCTCATTTGCCCTTGGCCGGCTGGCGGCTCCAGTGATCAGGTCATGCGCGCGCTGGCCGACGCCACAGGGCGCGTGCTCGGTGGGACCATGGTGGTGGAGAACAAACCCGGCGCCAGCGGCATGCTCGGCCCCAATGAGTTGGTCTCGGCCAAGCCCGATGGCTATACCTTGTCGCAACTCACCATCGGCGTGTTGCGACTGCCGCACATGCAAAAAATGATGTTCAACCCCTTGAGCGACTTCACCTACATCGCCTGCTTGACCGGCTATACCTTTGGCATGGCGGTGCGCGCGGACAGTCCCCACAAAACCATCAAAGACCTGGTCACCTTTGCCAAGGCCAACCCGGGCAAATTCAGCTACGGCTCGACCGGCAATGGCACCACGCCCCATTTGGCGGTGGAAGAGTTCGCCATGAAGGCCGGCATTGAGTTG
>CAMDJU010000082.1 GCA_945900695.1 Bordetella parapertussis
GCGCTCTATGATATTTTGGCTCCGGCCAAAATCAATTTGTTTTTGCATGTGGTGGGCCGCATGCCCAATGGTTACCACGCCTTGCAATCGGTCTTCATGCTGATCGATTGGTGCGACCGCTTGCACATCGAAACCACGGCCAACTCGGCCATCACCCGCCACGACCTGGGCCCACCGCTGCCCACCAACGACCTGTGTGTGCAAGCCGCCACTGCGCTGCAAGCGGCAGCGGGTGTGTCCATGGGCGCGCGCATCACCCTGGACAAACACCTGCCCACCCAGGCCGGCTTGGGCGGGGGCTCCTCCGACGCGGCCAGCACCTTGATGGCCCTCAACCGCTTGTGGCAACTGCATTGGCCTGTGGAGCGTTTGCTGCCCATTGCCTTGGGCCTGGGGGCAGATGTGCCTTTTTTTCTGAGTGGCCAATCGGCCTGGGTGGAGGGTGTGGGCGAGCGCATCACCCCCATCGACCTGCCTGAGGCGCAATTTGTCATCCTCAAACCTGCCGCGGGCCTGGACACGGCCTTGATATTCAAGGATCCCGACCTCAAACGCGACACGGATCCTGCTACAATTTCCGGCTTTGCTGCACAAGGCTTTGGCTTTGGTCGAAACGATTTGCAGCCGGTGGCCCAGAAGCGGTGTCCCGAAGTCACGCAGGCCCTGGATTGGCTCTCGCGGCTTGGGTTGCAACCTCGGATGACCGGTTCAGGCAGTGCGGTGTTTGCCCTGCTGCCCCATGATCTGGAGTGGCCCGAAACACCCCAAGGCTGGCAAATTCAAGTGTGTCGCAATTTAAAAGTCCATCCCTTGGCAGCTTGGGCTTTTAGCAAGGATTGATCGGCAAAGGGTTTTGGCCTTTTGCCCGTGTAGGGGAGTCGCCAAGTTGGTCAAGGCACCGGATTTTGATTCCGGCATGCGAGGGTTCGAGTCCTTCCTCCCCTGCCAAAGTTTTTATGGCGGCACATGGTGGTCACGGCAACTGCCGTAAATCCTTGTTGTTGTGGCGTTGGTTGTCATTGGTTCAGTATTTCAAACAACTTCATCATGTCGACCCCTCTATCTGACTTCATGGTCTTCACAGGCAATGCCAACCCGAGCCTGGCCGCAGAAATCGCTGAAAACTTGGGCATCGAACTGGGGGCCGCCACCGTGGGCCGCTTCTCTGACGGCGAAGTCACTGTCGAATTGCACCAAAACGTGCGCGCCCGCGATGTGTTTGTGGTTCAACCCACTTGCGCGCCGACCAATGAAAACCTGATGGAATTGCTCATCATGGTCGATGCCCTGAAACGAGCCTCGGCCGAGCGCATCAGCGCGGTCATCCCCTACTTTGGCTATGCCCGACAAGACCGCCGCCCGCGTTCGACCCGGGTGCCCATTTCAGCCAAAGTGGTGGCCAATTTGCTGCAAACCGTGGGCGTGGCCCGCATCCTGACCATGGACTTGCACGCCGACCAAATCCAGGGCTTTTTTGACATCCCGGTGGACAATATTTACGCCTCGCCGGTGTTGTTGGGCGACTTGCGGCTAAAAGGCTATGAAGACTTGATCGTGGTCTCTCCCGATGTGGGTGGCGTAGTGCGTGCCCGCGCTCTGGCCAAACAGCTGGGTTGCGATTTGGCCATCATTGACAAACGCCGCCCACGCGCCAATGTGAGCGAGGTCATGCATGTGATTGGCGAGATCGAAGGCCGCAACTGCGTCATCATGGACGACATGATTGATACCGCAGGCACCTTGGTCAAGGCCGCCGAAGTGCTCAAAGAGCGTGGCGCTAAAAAAGTCTACGCGTATTGCACACACCCGATTTTTTCTGGCCCTGCCATTGAGCGCATCAACCAAGGCAGCGCCTTGGATGAGGTGGTGATCACCAACACCATTCCCTTGACCATGGGTGCGGCCCAATCCCCCAAAATTCGCCAACTCTCGGTGGCTGCCTTGATCGCAGAGACGATCCAGCGCATTGCCAAAGGTGAGTCGGTGATGAGTTTGTTCTCCGATCAGGATCAATTGTTTTAAACCATTGCGCCACCGAGGAACTCAACAGCGGGCTGTTCGCAGCCTTTTTTTAACCCTGAATACCACTGGTCGCGGTGGATTCACACAGGAGTCATCATGAAATTTGTCGCATTTGAGCGAAGCAAGCAGGGTACGGGTGCGAGCCGCCGTCTCCGCATCACTGGCCGCACGCCAGGCATTGTGTACGGCGGTAAGGGCGAGCCCCAACTGATCGAACTCGATCACAACGCCTTGTGGCACGCTTTGAAAAAAGAGGCCTTCCACTCCACCATTTTGGAGATGGAACTGAACCAGAAATCGGCCCAGGTGTTGCTGCGCGATGTGCAGTTCCACCCCTTCAAGCCCTATGTGCTGCACATCGACTTCCAGCGTGTCGACGCCCACACCAAGCTGCACATGAAGGTGCCCTTGCACTACAGCGGCCAAGAAAATTCAGCCGCGGTTAAAGCCGACGCCTGCTTGATCAACCATGTGTTGACCGAGATTGAGGTGTCTTGTCTGCCCGCCGATCTGCCCGAGTTCATTGCGGTGGACCTGAGCGGTTTGAAAAAGGGCAATTCTCTGCACCTGCAAGACATCACGCTGCCCAATGGCGTGAGCGCAGTGGTGCGTGGCAAAAACAACCCGGTTTTGGTGGCCGTGGTGACTTTGGCCGCAGAAGAAACCCCGACCCCTGCGGCACCTGCAGCGCCAGCCGGCAAGAAATAACCCACTTTCTTTTGCTTCACCCCAGAAAAACGGCCCACTTCGGTGGGCCGTTTTTCTGCAGGGTCAGATAATGTCAACATGATCAAACTGATAGTGGGCTTGGGCAACCCTGGGCCTGAATACGAAGAAACTCGCCACAACGCCGGTTTTTGGTGGGTTGAGGCCTTGGCACGCCAACTCAAAGTGCATTTGCAACATGAGCGGGGTTACCAGGGCTTGTTGGCACGCACACAGATCAACGGCCAAACCCTTTGGCTGTTGGAGCCACAAACCTTTATGAACGCCTCTGGCACATCTGTGGCCGCCCTGGCGCGCTTTTACAAAATTGAACCGGAACAAGTGTTGGTCGTGCACGATGAATTGGACGTGGTGCCCGGCGAGGCCAAGCTCAAGCTGGGGGGCAGCCATGCGGGGCACAACGGATTGCGCGACATCCATGCCAAATTGGGCACCGACAATTATTGGCGTTTGCGCCTGGGCATTGGCCACCCCGGGGTGAAGTCGGAGGTGATTCACTGGGTGCTGAAAAAACCCAGCCCTGATCAGCGTGAACTGATCCAAGCCTGCGTGGCGCGCAGCCTGTTGGCGGTGGACGACTTGATGGGTGGCGACTTCACCCGGGCCACCCAGCGCATCCACACCAGCAAGCCTGCGCGGCCCAAACCGCCCCGCCCGGAACAGGGCGCGTCACAGACGCCCGCAGCCGCAAGCAAGCCAGCGCCGCCCGACCCCTCACCGAATTGACCGAGACTTCAGCCCCAGAGACATGGCGGCGAACAAGCTGGGGCCACAGCACCCATTTGGTCTTTAGCGAGACTGAACTTGTAAGAGATGGAACTTAGCCCACAAACTGTCTGGGCCCTCGATGCGTTCGGGGTTAACGGGGATGCACGCCACAGGGCACACCTGAACACACTGGGGCTCGTCAAAATGGCCCACGCATTCGGTGCACTTGTCCGGATCGATCTCATAGATCTCGGTACCCATATAAATGGCTTGATTGGGGCACTCGGGTTCGCACACATCGCAATTGATGCATTGATCGGTGATCATCAAAGCCATGTCAACTCCCCATGCGTTGATGGGCCCCATGCGCAGCGCCACGAAACCTGCGCAGCTCGACCCAAAATGGGTTGATGGGCGGTATTGAACATCAGGCCACCGGGCGCAAGCGCTGCTTGAAATTGGGTTGCTCGGGCAAGCCGCCCAGGTGCGCGGTATCGGCCCACAACAAAATTTCAGGTTGATCGCCCAGCCAGCGCATGCGGTTCAAGCCCACATTGGGAATGTCACAGGTGCGCGGGCCATCAAGAGGCAGGCCTTGGGCGCTGCGCCACAGCATATCGAGCACACCGCCATGGGTGACGATGACCAAGGTGTGGTCGGCATGGGCCTGCGCCAAACCGCGCACCGCTTGGCACACCCGGGCATGAAACGCGCGGGTGCTCTCGCCACCACCGGGGATGGCGAAATCCGCGTCAAATTGAAGCCAGCGCTGCCACACCTCGGCGTGGGCGCGTTGAATATCGGCCGACAGCAAGCCCTCAAACAGACCGAAATGCTGCTCGCGCAATGGCGCGTGGGCTGTGACGCTCAAGTTCAATGCATGGCCCAAGGTTTGGGCGGTTTGATGGGCGCGTTGCAAGTCGCTGCTGAACAGGCGCAGGGGTTTGTCAAAACCACTTTGCCACTCCACACGCAAACGATCGGCCAATCGCTGCGCTTGGGTCAGCCCCAAATCGTTCAAGGGCACATCGATTTGGCCCTGAAAGCGCAGCTCACGGTTCCAGGCGGTTTCGCCGTGGCGCACCAAAAAGATATCGGCCATGGCTCAAGCCGCCGCTTGTTTTTTGGCCATCAAACGGCGCAGCACCTCGGGGGTGACCCAAGGCTCTACCTCGCCACCCAAGAGCGTGATTTCACGCACCAAGGTGCTGGAGGTGTATTGCTGGCTGGCTGACGGGGCCATGAAAATCGTCTCCACCTCGGGCATGAGGTGGCGGTTCATGCCGGCCAATTGGTGCTCGTAGTCAAAGTCGCTGACCGAGCGCACACCGCGAACCATGACCACGCCGCCTTGGGCGCGCACAAAGTCACGCACCAGGCCATCGAATGGCGCCACCCGCACCGCGCCCAGGCTGGCGGTGGCCTCTTGGGCCATTTCCAAGCGCTCGTCCAAACTGAACATGGTTTTTTTATGGTGCGCCATGGCCACCCCCACAACCACTTGGTCAAACAAGGTGCATGCGCGGCGCACCAAATCCAAGTGGCCCAAGGTGATGGGGTCAAAAGTGCCGGGGTAAACCGCGATCACGGGTTGGCGCATGCTGGCTCCTGTTGCTAAGCGTGCAAATTATGCGCTGACCACCAGGCTGAGCAAATGGGCGTGAACCGCGCCGGCGCGCAAATGGCGCTTGAGTTGCCAGCCCAGGGGAGCCAATTGGGCTTCACCCCAATGCTCACCAGCCTCCAAATACACCCAGCCACCTGGCTTGATCGCCGCTTGCGCTGCTTGCAAGCTCGGAGCCAACAATGCGCTGTCAAACGGGGGATCCAAAAAAACCAAATCCCAACTGGCCGGTGCCTGGGCCAGCAAGGCGTTGACGCCATTGGCGCGTTGGATCAGCACCCCGTCGGCTTTCAACTTGTCTTTGCTGGCCAACAGTTGCTCGACCATGGCGGCGTCGGTTTCACATGCCAACACCTCTTTGGCCCCGCGTGAAGCGGCCTCAAAGGCCAAGGCACCGCTGCCGGCAAAAGCATCGAGGCAGCGCCAACCGCTCAAGTCCTGGCCCAACCAATTGAACAAGGTTTCACGCACCCGATCGGGTGTAGGTCGCAGCCCGGGGCGGTCGAGGACGCTGAGCTTGCTGCGTTTCCACAAACCCCCAATGATGCGCACCTCGCCTTTGGGCTTGCCCCGGTGCTGGGGCACAACAGGGGCTTTGCGGGCGGGCTTCAGGGCGTTCCTCCCACCACCACCGTGACTTGGCGCTCGGGTTGCACTTTGCGCACAAAGGCTTGGGAGACGTCTTGAACCGTCAAGGCCTGCACTTTTTGCGTCCAGGTATCGAGGTAGTCCAAAGGCAGTTGGTGCCAAGCGATGTTGGCCAAGTTGTCGAGCAATTTGCGGTTGCTGTCCAAGCGCAGGGCAAAGCCACCAGTCAGGTTGTCTTTGGCGGCTTGCAACTCTGCCTGGGTGGGGCCTTTTTCCACAAAATCTTTCAACACCGCACGGGCCACTTCCACCGCTTGGCGGGCCTGATCAGGCCGGGTTTGCAAGCCAATGGCAAAGGGGCCGGCGTGCAGGCCTGGGGAAAAATAGCTGTAGACGCTGTAACTCAAACCCCGTTTTTCACGCACTTGTTCGGTCAAGCGCGACACAAAGCCGCCGCCACCCAAAACATAGTTGCCAACGGTCAGGGCAAAAAAATCGGGGTCATCGCGCTTGTAGCCGGGCTGCCCCATGCTGACATGGGCTTGGGCAGATTCAAAAGGGATGAAAATTTCTTTGGCTTGGGTGAGTGGCTGCACTTCTGGCACCGCAGGCAATGCGGCACAGGAGGCCCCGGAGGCCCCGGAGGCCCCGGAGGGCAAAGCCGCCAGCAACTCTGTGACCCAGGCTTGCACCTGTGCCCGGTTGAGCGCGCCAACCACGCTGACCTTGGCCCGGCAGGGCGCGATGTGGCGCGCATGGAAGGCCTGCATGTCGGCCACCGACAGGGCCAGCAAGCTCTCTGGCGTGGTTTGCTGGCCATAGGGGTGGGTGCCAAAAACAGCGGGCGTCCAGGCGCGGTCGGCCACTGTGCCGGGTTTGGTCAGGGACTCACGCAAACTGGCACTCCAGCGCTCGCGTTCACGGGCCCATATGTCTGCGGAGAACGCCGGGTCAGCCAGGTGTCGAGCTGCCAAGCGCATGGACGCATCCAGCACCTCGGTGCGGGTCAGGCTGCGCAGGGTAAAGCTCATGCGGTCGCTGCTGGCAGAGGCCGAGAACAAAGCGCCCCCATCGGCCCAGGCCTCGCCCACCGCGTTTTCGTCCAATGCAGGCATTGCCCCGCGGGCTTTCAAGCCTTTGCCGATCATCAAGGCCGTGGCGCTGGCCAAACCAGCGCGGCCGGCTGGGTCGCGACGGGCACCGGCGTCGAAATCAATTTGCACATCCACCATGGGCAAGCCCGGGCTTTGCACCAAGAAAACTTGGGCCCCATTGGCCTGCGTCCAGTGTTCAATCGGTATACCCGCCTGGGCCCCAACCATGCACAGCACACCCGCCACCCATCCTGAGAACCAGCGCTTCATCGCTCACCCCCACCATGCCTGAGAGGCATCGACGGTTTGCGCAGCCCAGCGGCCGAACGGGCCTGAGGCAGCAAATGCGCCACGGTCAATGCGTCGTCGCCAAAATAACGCGCCGCCACCGACTGGACCTGAGCCGGGGTGATCGCTTGCAAAGCGGCGATCAAGCGGTCGTTGGTGTCCAGCGGCAAGCCCTCGGCCCAAAAACTGCCCATTTCACGGGCTTGGTTGAACAGCGAATCACGCCGGTAAACGGCTGAGGCCTCCCACTGGTTTTTCACCCGCCGCAGCTCGCTCTCGCTGACGCCGTCGCGGGCCAGGGTGGCCACTTGTTCGCGCAATGCGCGCTCGAGTTCGTGCGCACTTTTGCCGAGGGCCGGCACACCTTCCAACACAAAGGTTTGGGGACCGCGCCCCGTCAATCCGTTGTAGGCGCCGACGCTGTCGGCCAAGCGATCGGCGCCTTGCGTCAAGGCCCGGTCCAGCCGGGCACTGCTGTAGCCGTCCAGCACGGCGGCCAACACCGTCAGTGCCAACGCATCTTGGTTGGTGGCGCTGCCATCAAAACCAGTGAAGGTTGGCACCTTGAAGGACAAAGCGACATAGGCTTGCTCGGCGGGGGCTTTCACGTCCAGGCGGCGCAGACCCCGCTGGGGCGGCTCGGTGCGCGGCTTGCGCTCGGGCAAGGCCCGCGCTGGTATGGTGCCGTAGTGCTTGAGAGCCAAGCGGTGAACCTCCTCGGCCACCACATCGCCCACCACCACCACCACCGCATTAGATGGCGAATACCACTGCTTGTAAAAAGCGCGTGCATCGTCGGGTTTCATCGCATCCAAATCTTCCATCCAACCCACGATGGGGCGGCGATAGGGGGAGGCGGTGAATTGAACGGCAGACATTTGCTCGTACAACAGGGCGCGGGGCGTGTCCTCGGTGCGCATGCGGCGCTCTTCTTTGACCACCTCCAGCTCCTTGACAAATTCTTCATCGGCCCACTGGTTGTTGGCAAACCGATCGGCCTCGAGTTGCATCACATCGGCCAAACGCTGGGCGGGTATTTGCTGAAAGTAACCGGTGTAGTCCCGGCTGGTGAAGGCATTTTCACGCCCACCCAAAGCGGCCACTCGGCGCGAGAACTCCCCTGCCTTGACACTGGTGGTTCCTTTGAAAAGCATGTGCTCCAGCACATGGGCCACGCCAGAGACACCGTCCACCTCGTCCATAGACCCCACCCGCAGCCACACCATGTGCACCGCAGTAGGGGCGCGCCGATCAGGTTTGACCACCAAGGTCATGCCGTTGGGCAGGTTGAAGGTGCTGATGGGGTTAGGTGCTTGTTGCGCCCCCACAATGGGAGACAAACACACGGCGACTGCGGCCAAGCAGCGCGCAAAGAACTGTTTCATAGAATAAGAACCACGGACACACTGAGCATTGCTCGATCCAACAACTATATACCCTGCTGCATGTTCAGTTTTTTCAAAAAAAGCAAAGCCAATGATGGGGGTGGTGGCAATACCCCAGCAACGGACGCATCGCCCGAGCCCACGGCTTCAGCTCCGCCTGCCAGCCCTGAAAGAGGTGGCTGGCTGCAACGTTTGCGCAAAGGTTTGGCCCGCACCGGGCAAGGCCTGACCAGCGTTTTCACCGGCGCCCGTGTCGACGCTGCCCTTTATGAAGAGTTGGAATCAGCCTTGCTCATGGCCGATGCTGGCGTTCAGGCCACCGACCACCTGATGAAGCGCTTGCAGCAAGCCGTCAAGTCCCAGGGCATCACCGAGGCACCACAGGTTCAAGCCCTGCTTGAAGACCTGCTGTGCGAGTTGTTGTTGCCCCTGGAAAAGCCACTGTCCCTGGGCCAGGTCCACCCCAGCGTGATCATGGTCACCGGTGTCAATGGGGCTGGCAAAACCACCAGCATTGGCAAACTCACCCGCCACCTCAGCCACAGCGGGGCCAGCGTGTTGCTGGCCGCCGCCGACACATTCAGGGCGGCCGCACGCGAACAGCTCGAAGTCTGGGCCGACCGCAGCCGGGTCGACATCGTCAGCCAAGCCGGGGGCGACCCTGCGGCTGTGGCGTTTGACGCGGTCAGTGCGGGCAAAGCCCGGGGCAAAGACGTGGTCATCGTCGACACCGCAGGCCGCTTGCCCACCCAAACCCATTTGATGGAAGAGTTGAAAAAGATCAAACGGGTGGTGCAAAAAGCCGATCCCAGCGCACCCCATGAGGTGCTTTTGGTGATTGACGGCAACACAGGGCAAAACGCGCTGACCCAAGTGCAGGCCTTTGACCAAGCGCTGGGGCTGACCGGCTTGATCGTCACCAAACTCGATGGCACGGCCAAGGGCGGCGTGCTGGCCGCCATTGCCTTGTGGTCGCGTGAGCGCCAGCGCACCACCGGTGCTGTCGTACCGGTTTACTTCATTGGCGTGGGCGAGAGTTTGGAAGACTTGCAATCCTTTTCGGCCCGAGAGTTCTCTCAAGCTGTACTGGGCAGCGCCGCCGCAGACACTCGCGCCATTGGCTGAAGTCGGCTGGGTGACAAACTGCCCTGTGCGCACGCAGGCTGCGACAAATCAACACAGTCTCACAAACATCAAATATCCCAAATCTCTTTGATTTTCATCATCAAAGACAGGGTTTCCCCAACGCCAATCAAGGGATAACCCTAAAATCTCCACCAGGTTGGCACTCAACCAGACGGAGTGCTAACATAAGCACCTAAGTATCCATTCAGGAGAAATGCCATGACAGAACTTGCACTGAGCAGCCGCCCCATCAGCGTGGTCAACCCCTGGGCGCTGGTTCCACCTTTGGGTAACCTGGACGCCTATATTTCTGCGGCCAACCGTTTGCCCATGCTCACCTTGGAGCAAGAGCAAGAATTTGCGCGCCAATGGCGCGACAACCAAGACATGCAAGCGGCCGGCAAGCTGGTGTTGTCGCACCTGCGTTTGGTGGTGTCCATTTCGCGCCAATATTTGGGCTATGGACTGCCCCACGCCGACCTGATTCAAGAGGGCAATGTGGGCCTGATGAAGGCGGTCAAGCGCTTTGACCCCGAGCAAGGTGTGCGCTTGGTGAGCTACGCCCTGCATTGGATCAAGGCTGAAATTCACGAATACATTTTGAAGAATTGGCGCATGGTCAAGGTGGCCACCACCAAGGCCCAGCGCAAACTGTTTTTCAACCTGCGCTCCATGAAGCAAGGCATGCGTGCTGAGGTCAGCGATGCCAACGCGCACCGCCAAAGCCTGAACCCCGATCAAGTCAATCAAGTGGCCGACAGCCTGCACGTAAAGCCCGAAGAGGTGCTGGAGATGGAGGCCCGCATGGCCGGTGGCGATGTGGTGCTGGACCCCAACCCGGGCGACGATGGCGAAGATGCCTTTGGCCCGATCGCGTACCTCACCGATGTGCGCCACGAGCCCACGGCGGTGATGGAAGCGCACCAACGCGATGTGCTGTCCAGCGATGGCTTGGCCATGGCCTTGGACAATTTGGACGCGCGCAGCCGACGCATCGTGGAAGAGCGTTGGCTCAAGGTCAATGACGATGGCTCGGGCGGCATGACCCTGCA
>CAMDJU010000083.1 GCA_945900695.1 Bordetella parapertussis
TGTCCAAAGCTTCTTTGGCGGTCTTTTTGCCAGCCCAGACTTGCTCAAGTTCTTCGTCTTCAATGGTGCGAATCTGCACATAGTTGCCCAAACGGATACCGCGCGATTTTTCGGTGGTTTTGCGAATCATCTGGTTAACCGACACGTCAGTTCCGGGATTTTGCTTGTAAAAGTTCGAAGCTTCAGTGATCTTGAACGCTTCCATGGTCACAGGCAAATAACCGGTGCGCTTGTGGTTCACCGACTGAACGACCGGGTCAGACAAGTAATTGAAGAAAGTTGCAACGCCTTTGTTCTCTTCGGCTTTCTTGCCAGCCATGGCCCAGAGGCTGGCCCCACCGATCACGGTGTTCTGAGGCGCGCCGACCACATCTGGGTAATAAGGCAAGGTGCCCACAGCAAACTTGAACTTGGCGTTTTTGCTGATGCCGGCATAAGCAGCCGATGAGTTGGTGTACATCGCGCATTCGCCAGACTCAAAAGTGGCGCCGGCAGCACCGGCACGGCCTTTGTAAACGAACAAGCCTTGTTGAGCCATGTTGCCCAAGTTTTCAATGTGGCGCACATGTAAAGGCGAGTTGAGCACCAAACGGGCGTCCATGCCCTTCATGCCATTGCCTTTGGTGGCCAGCTCGGTGTTGTGCCAAGTGGAGAAGCTCTCCAACTGGGTCCAACCTTGCCAAGCAGTAGTGAACGGGCACTTGTGGCCGCTGGCTTTGAGTTTGGCTGCGGCCAAAGTCACCTCAGGCCAAGTTTGGGGTAGTTTGTCGGTGGAAACGCCAGCAGCCTTGAGTGCGTCCACGTTAAACCACATCACGGTGGTTGAACTGTTGAACGGGAAAGACATCATTTGGCCGTTGGGCGCTGTGTAATAACCAGACACGGCAGGAACATAGGATTTGGGATCAAACTTGTAACCAGCATCGCGCATGATTTTTTCTGCTGGGACCACCACGCCTTTGGAGGCCATCATGGTGGCGGTGCCCACTTCAAACACCTGCAAAATGTGTGGGGCATTGCCAGCGCGGAAGGCGGCCACAGCGGCTGTCATGGATTCGTCGTAGTTGCCCTTGAAGACGGGCACAATTTTGTAATCTGTTTGTTTGCTGTTGAAGTCTTTGGCAATATCGCCCACCCAGTCGCCCAGAGCGCCGGACATGGAATGCCACCACTGAATTTCGGTTTGGGCTTGCGCTGTCGCAGCAAAGAAAGTCAAAGCCAAGGCGGGAAACAAATATTGACGCTTCACAACGAACTCCTTTGAATAAAAAAATATTTTCAAGGTAAATAATGACAGTGCTGTTAACAGTCCGGTAAATTGAGTTAAGAAAATTGGAATACGCCTAAAGGAGTTTTCCTTGTACACACACTCTGATATGCACTAAAAGCAAAATGCGTGGATCGCAGCTATGTCCGACCCATTTTTTACCAATGAACACCTGTTTTTTGCTTCAATAATTTTTTCAACATATCCAGGCTGTCAACCAAACTACCGCCATTTGACACGCAAAGATCATGCGGTTCTGGCCCGATGTCTGGAGAACGACTCAGTCTGGCTTCGATGTCTTGTTCATTTTCTCTTCCCCTGGCCAAAAGCCTGGCACGCAATACCTCGGTTGGCGCCGTGATGTGCAGCACAGTCAGACCTGGAAAGCGCCGCTTAGCCTCTTCCAAATAAGCGCGGGAACCGTTGACCATGACCCATGTGCCCTCAAAGATGGGGGCGAGTTCAATGTGACGAACACCATAGTGCAAGCCATTGGCAAACCAGTTCAATGCGAATGCATTGCTGTGAAGCAGCGACTCAAAGTGAGACACATCTAAGGCTTCATGGTCCTCGTTACTTTGTGGGTGGTTTCTGGTGATGGTTCGTCGCGCAAAATACAAAGGCGGGGGGGTGGCGCCAGCCATGTCTTGGCGCAGGCCATTGAGCAAGCTGTCCTTGCCAGCGCCCGAAGGGCCAATGGTGTAGATCAAGCGCATTTGGAAGTGCCCAATTCGAAACGTTCAACCCACCGAAAGTCGCCATGCTGTTGGTCTTGAGAAAACCAAGTGACAGCGTCAATGTCAATTCCATTTTTCAATAGTGGGGCAAACCACTCTTGGGCTGCCGCTTTCAAATCCGACTTGAGGTGTGGGTCGACGTTGTGCAATGACCCTGAAAGGGTCATGTGAAATTGAAATTGATCCAAGACATAGGGATAAGCCCATTCGAGAAGCAGCTCCGTCTGTCTGAGCGTCAAGCCTGTACCCGTTCTTCTCTTGAGTTCTGCTTCTGACAGTGGCAAAGCGAGCGGATGCAACTCCCGCACACAATGCGCTTCAAACAGCTGCAAATCTGGGCTGGGTTGTGAAGGCACCAGCGCAAGAAAACCACCCATTTCGACCAATTTCAATGGCAAATGAAATGCACCGGCTGTCTTTTGTGCCAATAGCTGAAAGGCCATCTGCAGTTCATCAAGTCTGGCATTTGATTTCAATTCGAAGGGCGCTTTGAGCGTGGCATGCCAGCCATACAACCTGGGTGAGCGGGTTAAATTTTCAAACCATTCAGAACCCAAGTGGTCAAATCGAGGCTGCTGAAGCGGTATCAATCGATGTGCGCAGCGACCCAGCCATTGAGAACCAAGTGCCCAGGCCTGCGATTGCAGCGCCGGGGCAAAGTAAGCAGCGTGTCGGAAGGGTTGGGTCATCAGCGGAGTTATTTAAGACACAAAAGCTTGGGCCGTCACCGTCACAAAGTTGAAATTTTACTTTTGTATGCTATTGATTTAGCTTAACAAAATAATGTTGCGCAGCGATTACAACAGCCGCGCCAAGGATTTGCCTCCAACCTTGGCAGCCAGGCAAACATGGATGGCCCTCTTGGCCAGGGCCCCTGAGGAATTGTTGGAAAACCACTTGGCCAGCCAATGCCTTGGAAATTTGGAGTGGCTGCGCCCCGCTGAAACAGGTCTCATGATGGTGCAAGGGCGGGCCGGCGGCACAGGACAGCGCTTTAACTTGGGCGAAGTGAGTATCACCCGCTGTGTTATCAAGCCAGATGCGCTGCTGACACGGTGCCAACAAGTCGGCGTGGCTTATGTCATGGGCGGCTCACATCGGCATGCCCAACTGGCGGCGGTTGCCGACGCGCTGTTGCAAGAGCCAGCTTTGCACAACCATTGGGATCAATTGATACTTCGGCCCATCAGTCAATTGTTGTCTGAGCAAGTGAAAGAAAAAAATGCCCTGGCGCAAGCCACCAAAGTAGAGTTTTTCACGGTGGCACGCGAAGCCGGTTCGGGCGCTCAAGATGAAGGTGAAGTCGCGTGATACAGCCATCCCTCAAAAATATGGGGCGGGGATTTTCCAATCCCACCCTGTGCAGTCAAGCTGTTTTTCGCCAATCACTCGTGGCCTTGTCTTTACCTGGCCAACCTCAGTCCCTTGACCTGAGATTGTCAAATCCTGCCATGCAAGTGCCCCAAAATGCGCATGCCGCGGCAGCCGCGTTGCTATTGGCTTTGTTGGATCAAGACTGCAAGGTTTGGCTTTCAGGTGGTTTTGCCAGCAGCGATGCAGCGGCTTGGCTCAGATTTCACACTGGGTGCACGTTGGTCACTGACCCCGGTCAAGCTGATTTTGTGTGGGTGGCCCATGCCAACGAGTTACCAGCTTTTGAAAATTTAGCGCAGGGCAATGCCCAATACCCTGATCAGTCCGCCACCTGTGTGATTCAAGTGACGGACTTCGATACCACGCCATCTTCACAGGCTTGGACACTCAGTGGCCCTGGTGTCAATGGAACAGCCCATTTGAAATTGGTCGGTCTCTCGGAAAATTTTGTGTCTTTACGCCGCAATAGCCAGGTTCACGCACCCTGCGGCATTGACTTTTTCTTCACCCACAACGACACCTTGTTGGGTTTGCCCCGATCAACGCAGGTGAAGGACTGAGCCCATGTACGTTGCCGTCAAAGGGGGCGAAACCGCCATCCTCAACAGTTATGAGTTGCTAGCGCTGCAGCGCCGTGGGGACCCCGATGTGCCTGAACTGAGTGTGGCGCAAATTCGCCAGCAACTCCGTTTGGCAGTAGACCGCGTCATGACAGAGGGCTCTGTTTACGATCCGCAGTTGGCGGCCTTGGCCATCAAGCAAAGCGCAGGGGACTTGGTAGAAGCCATATTTTTGTTGCGGGCCTACCGTGCAACCTTGCCCAGGCTGGGTTACACCCAGCCCCTCAACACCGAAAGCATGCACATTGCACGCCGCATTTCGGCCGCATTCAAAGACTTGCCGGGTGGCCAACTATTGGGGTCCACATACGATTACACCCAGCGCTTACTGGATTTCAGTTTGCTGGCAACAGGGCAACCAGCACCCGTGGCTCGCAAAGCTCACGTCAATCATGAAGCCACGCCCAGAGTGGTTGATCTGCTCAACCACGAAAGCTTGCTAGAGGATCAACGACCTGAAGAGGGTGATCCTGATCCCTTTGATTTAACGCGACAGCCTTTGAGGTTTCCTGCGAATCGGTCTGCCAGACTTCAAAATTTGGCGCGTGCCGACGAAGGCTTTTTATTGGCCATGGCCTATTCCACCCAGCGTGGTTATTCTGAATCGCACCCCTTTGTGGGCGAGATTCGTTTTGGCACAGTCGAAGTTTGCATCGTGCCTGAGGAACTTGGTTTTGAAATTTCAGTGGGTGACATCCCTGTCACTGAATGTCAAATGATCAACCAGTTTCAAGGCAGTCAAACGCAACCACCACAATTTACGCGGGGCTATGGTTTGGCCTTTGGTCACAGCGAAAGAAAAGCCATGGCCATGGCCTTGGTAGATCGCGCTCTCAGGGCCGATGAGTTGGGCGAAGCAGTGACGGCACCTGCTCAGATGCAAGAATTTGTCATGTCACACAGTGACAGCTTAGAAAGCTCGGGGTTTGTGCAGCATTTGAAATTGCCTCATTACGTCGACTTTCAATCTGAATTGGAATTGGTGCGGAAAATGCGGCAGTCACACGCCTTACCCAAGGATGACCATGTTGCACCATGACCGCGTCGAATCTGATCCTGTGCGTGACACGCAAATTAACTTTGCCTATTTGGACGAGCGCACCAAGCGCATGATTCGGCGCGCCATACTCAAGGCCGTTGCCATTCCAGGGTATCAAGTTCCTTTTGGATCGCGTGAAATGCCATTGCCCTACGGCTGGGGCACGGGTGGCATTCAAGTCACGGCTTCCATCATTGGTTGCACCGATGTACTCAAGGTGATTGACCAAGGTTCTGACGACACCGTCAACGCCGTCAATATTCGACGCTTCTTTCAAAGAACCACCGGCGTGGAAGTCACCACCGACACAAGCGCAGCCAGCATCATTCAAACGCGTCACCGAATTCCAGAAACACCGCTGCGTGAAGGACAGGTCATCGTGTACCAGGTGCCTGTGCCCGAGCCCATGCAGCATTTGGAGCCGCGTGAAGAAGAAACGCGAAAACTTCACGCTTTGCAAGAGTACGGACTCATGCACGTGAATTTATTTGAAGACTTGGCCCATTTCGGACACATCACCAGCACCTACGACTACCCCGTTTTGGTCAATGGTCGCTACATCATGTCGCCCTCGCCCATTCCCAAATTTGACAATCCCAAAATGAACTTAAATCCAGCTTTGCAGCTTTTTGGGGCAGGTCGAGAAAAACGCATTTATGCAGTACCGCCCTACACCACGGTGGAAAGCCTGGGCTTTGACGACCACCCCTTCGAAGTTCAACGCTGGCAGTCGGCCTGTGAGCTGTGTGGCTCCCATGTGAGTTTTTTGGATGAAGTGATCATGGACGATCAGGGAACAAAAATGTTTGTCTGCTCAGACAGCGACTACTGCAGCAAACGACAGGTGAAGCCATGACCGGGTTTGAAACCCAGCCGCCTTTGATGCGGGTGCAAGGCTTGTCTTGTGCCTATGGGTCTCGAACCGTGGTGCGCGATATTTCATTTGATCTATGGCCTGGCGAAGTGCTGGCCATTGTGGGTGAATCGGGTTCTGGCAAAACCACATTGCTCCATGCGGTTGCGGCAAGGCACACGCCCAATGCCGGACAGGTGTACTTTGACCTGCGCGATCAAGGCTTGCAAGAGATCTATGGCATGTCTGAGGGGCAAAGACGCATGCTGGCCCGAACCGATTGGGGCTTTGTCCACCAAAATGCCGCCGATGGTTTGCGCATGAATGTGTCAGCCGGCGCCAATGTGAGCGAACGCCTGATGGCTTTGGGGCAGCGTCACTATGGTCAGTTGCGCGCGCAAGCCATGGATTGGCTAGAACGGGTGGAAATTGAACCCAGCAGGATAGACGATCGTCCCAACACTTTCTCTGGCGGCATGCGCCAACGGCTCCAAATCGCACGAAATTTGATCACACAACCTCGCTTGGTGTTCATGGATGAGCCCACTTCTGGGTTGGATGTTTCCGTACAGGCCAAACTGCTGGACATGATGCGCACACTGACACGCCAAATGAACTTGGCCGCCATCGTTGTGACGCATGACTTGGCGGTTGCAAGACTTTTGGCACAACGCATGATGGTGATGCAAAACGGCCAAGCCGTTGAAACGGGCTTGACCGACCAAGTGCTAGATGACCCTCAGCATCCCTACACGCAGTTGTTGGTTTCTTCGGTATTGCAACCATGACACCTCAAAGCACCTGCACGAAGCCCATGCTGCAGATGAACCATCTGAGCAAGCAATTTCTATTGCACTTGCAAAACAGCACTGCATTGACCGTTTTGCAAAACTTTCATTTAACGTTAAATCCCGGTGAATGCGTGCGTTTAAGTGGCCCCTCTGGCATGGGCAAAAGCACCGTGCTGAAGCTGGCCTATGGCAATTACCGCGCCAGTTCAGGTGAAATTTTGGTGCGCGATACACAAGGTCAATTCGTTGACATGACCAAAGCCAGCGCGCGATCTGTTTTGCATTTGCGCACTCAATCGATGGCTTATGTCAGCCAGTTCCTAAGGGTCATTCCGCGTGTGGCTGCCATTGACATTGTGGCCGAGCCTTTGCTGGATAACGGGTTAGACCTGGTCAGTCGCGAACAAGCGCGTGAACAGGCCGCACATTGGCTGACCAGGTTGCGAATTCCTGAATCCTTATGGCAACTGCCACCCGCCACATTTTCTGGCGGAGAACAACAGCGCATCAACTTGGCCCGAAGCTTTATCAGACCTCGGCCCTTGCTGTTGCTCGATGAGCCCACGGCTTCCTTGGACCCTGTCAATACCCAAACAGTGATCGACATGATTGGCCAGGCTCGCCAAGACGGCATTGCCATTCTTGGAATTTTTCATGATGACTCGGTTGCACAAGAAGTTGTCAGCCGAACCGTATCCATGCAGCCATTGGAAACAAACAAATGAACTCGCCAACCTCAAACCCTGTTGTTTTCACCAACGCACAATTGGTGCTTCCAGATGAAGTGGTGAAAGGCAGTCTGACCAGTCAGCAAGGCTTGATTCAGCACATGGATCAAGGCCACACATCATTACCCCATGCCATCGATTTGCAGGGGGATTACCTCATTCCGGGCTTGATTGAGGTACACACCGACAACTTTGAGCGGCACTTGATGCCCAGGCCCAAAGTGCGCTGGGACGACGCGCCAGCCCTGCTCGCGCACGATGCTGAAATCGCAGCCGCCGGCATCACCACGGTGTTAGATGCCTTGGGGGTTGGCGAGGCCGATCCGGACAGCGTTCGCGGCAGCGAATGGGACTCCGCGCTGAACTGTATTTCCGATTTTGTGAACCGAGGTGTTCTGCGCGCAGATCATTTTTTGCATGTGCGTTGTGAGTTGCCAGCGCCCAACACCCTTGAATTGTTCTCACCTTTTGCAGGTCACGCATTGGTCAAAATGATTTCCGTGATGGATCACACGCCTGGTCAGCGCCAATGGGAGAACATTGAACATGCCTGGATCTATTTTTCAGGCAAAAAAGGCTGGACCCAAGAAAAATTTGATGAGCGTGTGGCCATGGCTCAAGATGCTCAGGCGCGTTATGCCAAACCGCACCGCGCCTACCTCACCCAATACTGTCAAGAAAATAAAATTGCTTTGGCCAGCCATGATGACACCACGGTGGCGCATGTGGAGGAGGCGTTTGCAGAAGGGGCCACTGTTAGTGAGTTTCCCACCACCATAGCGGCAGCCCAAGCGGCCAAAGCGCGCCACATGTTGACCATCATGGGTGGGCCCAATGTGGTTCGTGGAGGATCTCATTCTGGCAATGTTTCTGCCATTGAGTTGGCAAAGCTGGGCCTCGTCGATATTTTGTCGTCCGACTATGTACCCGGCAGTTTGATGTCGGCCACCGTGCGCCTGACGGAAACCACCGATCTGAGCCTGCCACAGGCAGTTGCGTTGGTCAGTCGCAATCCTGCCAAAGCCATCGGGCTTCATGACAGAGGGAGTCTTGAGGCGGGCTTGCGCGCCGATTTGATTCAAGTTCGGATGATCAATTTGCCCGATGGGCGACACCAACCCATTGTTCGTGCAGTTTGGCGCGCCGGCGTCAGGGTCGTCTAAATACGTCATATCCATGAAATATTCAGGCCTTAACCTGATGAAAACAGTTGATGATGTTTAAGCCATATCCGAGTGAAAAAAATGCAGTCACTGACAATTCGCAATTTGACCAAACGGTTTGGTGACAACACAGCTGTTGACCGTGTTTCTCTGGAAGTCAATTCTGGTAGTTTTGTGGGCGTGATTGGTCGCTCTGGTGCTGGCAAGTCAACCTTGCTTCGAATGATCAATCGTTTGAATGAGCCCACACAAGGCTCGATAGAGTTTGACGGCACTGTCGTCACCGATCTCCGAGGTGTGGCTTTGAATGAATGGCGACGCAATTGCGCCATGGTTTTTCAGCAATTCAACTTGGTGGGGCGCTTAGATGTTCTGACCAACGTTCTCATGGGACGCTTGACCACAGTGCCGACTTGGCGCGCGCTTTTGACTTTGTGGAGTGACGCAGACAAGTTGGATGCTTTGGAAACATTGGATCGATTTGGCATGGCCGATTTTGCTGCGCAACGTTGCGATCAGCTATCTGGTGGCCAGCAACAGCGTGTGGCGATCTGCCGTGCATTGCTGCAGAGGCCTCAAATTATTTTGGCTGACGAGCCCATTGCTTCGCTTGACCCCAAAAATACACAAATGGTGATGGATGCCTTGAAGCGCATCAACCAAGACATGGGCATCACGGTGATTTGCAATTTGCACGACCTTGATATTGCGCGAGATTATTGCGATCGATTGGTGGGAATGACGCAAGGCCGCGTGGTCTTTGATGACATTCCAGAAAACTTTACAGAGAACTTTTCTCAAAGTCTTTATGGTATCAAAGCCAACGATCCATCAATGAACACGCAAGCCAACTTGAATTCTCCCAAGGTGGTTCCTTTGAATCGCCCAATCAACCGCGCTTAGTTTTACCACTGGCATTTCTTTCCAATCTTTTTAAAGGATATTTCATGTCGTTCAATCGTCGTGCATTACTCGCATTCGCAGCTTCCAGTGTATTGGCCGTTTCCGCCCAGGCCCAAGACTGGAAAGCCAAATACCCTGAATTAGTTATGTCCACCATTCCCGCTGAAAATGCAGGTATGGTAACGGAGCGTTATGCTGATTTCGCTGCGTACTTGTCACGCGAAATTGGTGTGCCAGTGAAATTGCGCGTGGCCGGCGATTACGCCGCCGTCATTGAGGGCCAACGTGCCGAGCAAATTCACATTGGTATTCACGGGCCTTCATCTTACGCTCGTGCCCGCATGATTGGCGTGAAAATCAGCCCCTTCGTCATTGATGTGGTCAAAGGCGGCGTCAAGGGATATCACTCTGTGTTTTACGTCAAAGCCAATTCGCCTTATAAAACCATTGCCGATTTAAAAGGGAAAAACTTGGGCTTGGTGGATCCCAACTCAGCTTCAGGCAACAACGTACCACGCTTTGCCATGCATGCTATGAAAATTAACCCCGAAGAGTATTTCGGAAAAGTAGTCTATACAGGGAGCCATGTGAATGCTGTGATGGCTTTGAACCAAGGTACTGTCGATGTTGCTGCCAATTGGTGGAACAACGAAACAGACTCAGAGCTGACACGGATGGTCGAAAAGGGCATGGTCAAGAAAGAAGATTTTCGAATCATCTTCAAATCAGAGCAAATTGTTAACTCACCTACTACGTATTTGGACAGCTTGCCTGCTGATCTGAAAAAACGAATTGAACAAGCCTTTTTGAATGCCCATCAGAAAGACAAAGCTGCGTTTGACAAGTTGTCCGACGGCAAGAACGAGCCTTACCAGACAGTGACCCATGATGCCTATTTGCCAGTTGTCGAATTGAACAAATTCGTTGACAGCATGCGCAAGCGTTAATCTGCTGTGAACGTTCTCCATTCCAAATCAATGGAGATGGCCTATGCCCAAGCGGTGGCGTTGAAACGCCGCCAGCTTTGGCTGGGCCTTTTGTTATTGGCTGTTTTGGTTGTTCTTTCTGGCCAGATTGCTGAGATTTCTATCTCCAAGTTGTACCAGCACA
>CAMDJU010000084.1 GCA_945900695.1 Bordetella parapertussis
GTCAGGCCATCGGCCAAGCCGCATTGGTTGAACAAATGGGTCAGGGTTTGGTCATTGAGCGCACACAAGGCATGCAAGAAATGCGTCACCCGGCGGACAGTGATGGGCTCTTGGGTCAGGCCCGAGAGCAAGGTTTTTTTGGCCGCGCGGTGGTGCGCGTCTTGTGGGCCCAGGGTCATGGGGGTCAGCAACAGGTGGTGGTGACAAATGGGGGCAGGGCAGGGCTGCCTTCGGACAGGGTCAACACCTCATACCCGGTGGGGGTGACCAAGATGGTGTGTTCCCATTGGGCCGACAAGGAGTGGTCGCGCGTCACAATGGTCCAACCATCTCCCAGCTCTTTGATGTCGCGCCGCCCAGCGTTGATCATGGGCTCGATGGTGAAGGTCATGCCGGCTTGCAACTCTTCCAAGGTGCCGGGTTTGCCATAGTGCAAAACTTGGGGGTCTTCATGAAATTTTTGACCAATGCCGTGACCGCAAAACTCGCGCACTACGGAAAAGCCATGGCCCTCCGCGAAGCGCTGGATGGCAAAGCCAATGTCGCCCAAACGCGTTCCTGGCTTGACTTTGACAATCCCATGCCACATGGCCTCATAGGTCAGCTGGCACAGGCGTTTGGCGGCGATCGAGGCTTCGCCCACCGCATACATGCGGCTGGTGTCGCCATGCCAGCCGTCTTTGATCACGGTGATATCGATGTTGATGATGTCACCGCGCTTCAAAGCCTTGTCGCTGGGGATGCCATGGCATACCTGGTGGTTGATCGAGGTGCAAATCGATTTGGGATAGGGCTTGTAACCCGACGGCGCGTAATTCAGGGGGGCTGGAATGGCTTGCTGAACCTGGGTGATGTAGTCATGGGCCAATTGATCGAGTTGATTGGTGGTCACGCCCACTTGAACATGGGGGATCAAAAAGTCCAAAACCTCCGAGGCCAAGCGACCGGCCAAGCGCATGCCTTCAATCCCCGACTGATCTTTGTATGTGATGCTCATGACAGCGATTATCTCAGCCCTGGAGGCCGATGGCGGTGGCGTAAACTTGGCGTCATTCTTTAACGTGCCCGCATCCCAGTCAGCGGTGCGGCGCCAGACCACCAAGGCCACCCCGTGACCCTGCACATCACCGAATTCCCAGGCGACAACGCCCTGAGTGAATTTCGCATTCGCCAATTGTTGCCGCGTTTGCAAAACATCCACCCCCAACTCACAGGTTTGCATGCGCGCCATGTCTATTTGGTGGCCAGCGAACAGGTGCTGGGTGCCGAACCCCAAGCGGGCTTGCAACGTTTGTTGGGCACGGTCGGGACGTGGGACACACCGGCGCAGCACAGTTGGGTGGTCAGCCCGCGCATGGGTACGGTCTCGCCCTGGGCGTCCAAGGCCAGCGACATTGCGCGAAATTGCGGCTTGCCCCTGCACCGCATCGAGCGCGTGACCGAATACCAATTCACCTTCAGCGCAGGCGACACACCCCAAAGCCCTGTGCTCGAGGCTTTGGGTGAGCCTTTGTACGACCGCATGACCGAGTCGCTGCTGCCAGGTTTGGCGTCTGCCCATGCCTTGTTTGTGCCTGTCCAGGCGCCCGCCATGCAGCACATCGATGTCCTGCAATCGGGCCGTGAAGCCTTGGCCCAGGCCAATGTTCAATTGGGTTTGGCATTGGCCGAAGACGAGATCGATTACCTGTTGGATGCGTTTCGCAAACTTGGGCGCAACCCCACCGATGTGGAGCTGATGATGTTTGCCCAGGCCAACAGCGAACACTGCCGGCACAAAATTTTCAACGCCCGCTTCACCATCGATGGACAAGACCAAGCACTCAGCATGTTTGGCATGATTCGCCACACCCATGAACAACGCCCCCAGCAAACGGTGGTGGCCTATTCCGACAATGCCTCGGTGATGTACGGCCACCGGGTGCAGCGCTGGGGGGCTCGCGCCCAAAGCGGCATGTCGGTGTACACCCAAGAAGACGCCTTGCACCATGTGCTGATGAAGGTGGAAACCCACAACCACCCCAGCGCTATTTCACCGTACCCAGGCGCGGCCACGGGCGCCGGGGGGGAAATCCGAGACGAAGGCGCCACTGGTCGGGGCTCACGGCCCAAGGCGGCCTTGACCGGCTTCACCGTGTCCAAGTTGTGGGACAGCGCCTTGCAGCGCCCCGCCCACATGGCCAGCGCGCTGCAAATCATGACCGAGGGGCCTTTGGGCGCGGCGGCTTTCAACAACGAGTTTGGCCGCCCCAACTTGGTCGGCTACTTTCGCGAATACGAGCAAGTCGTCGCAGGCGTGGTGCGCGGCTACCACAAGCCCATCATGATCGCTGGTGGCTTGGGCACGATTGATGCCCAGCAAACCGAAAAAATCCGTTTTCCCGCAGGCACCTTGCTCATCCAACTGGGGGGGCCTGGCATGCGCATTGGCCTGGGCGGTGGCGCAGCCAGCTCACTGTCCAGCGGCACGAATGCGGTCAACCTGGACTTTGATTCGGTGCAACGCGGCAACCCCGAAATTCAGCGCCGGGCGCAAGAGGTCATCAACCAATGCTGGGCCCAGGGCAGTGCCAACCCGATTTTGGCCATCCACGATGTGGGGGCGGGCGGCTTGTCCAATGCGTTTCCCGAGTTGGTCAACGATGCCGGGCGCGGTGCGCGGTTTGACATGTCGCGCATCCCTTTGGAAGAAAGCGGCATGTCGCCCCGCGAGATTTGGAGCAACGAAAGCCAAGAACGCTACGTCTTGGCCGTGTCGCCGCAATCGCTGGACGCATTCAGCGCCTTGTGCGCGCGCGAGCGCTGCCCCTTTGCGGTGGTCGGCGTGGCCACCGACGACGCGCATTTGACGCTGCACCAAGCCACGGGCCAAGACCCCGTGGACATGCCGCTCAATGTGTTGTTGGGCAAGCCGCCCAAAATGCACCGCAACGTGCAAACCCGTCCATGGACCGGCCAAGCCATGGACTTGGACGGGGTGGCATGGACGGATGCGGTCATCCAAGTGCTCAGCCACCCCACGGTGGCGTCCAAGCGGTTTTTGATCACCATCGGTGACCGCACGGTGTCGGGCTTGACCCACCGCGACCAAATGGTCGGCCCCTGGCAGGTGCCAGTGGCCGATTGCGCTGTCACCTTGGCTGATTACCAAGGTTTTGCCGGCGAGGCCATGGCCATGGGCGAGCGCAGCCCCCTGGCCAGCCTGAACGCCCCCGCTGCAGGACGGATGGCGGTGGCTGAAGCTTTGACCAATTTGATGGCCGCTCCATTTCAAATGGACATGGTCAAACTGTCGGCCAATTGGATGGCCGCCTGTGGTGAACCCGGCGAAGACGCGGCCCTGTACCAAACCGTGCAAGCCGTGGCCATGGACCTGTGCCCGGCTTTGGGCATCTCCATCCCTGTGGGCAAGGACAGCTTGTCCATGCGCACCCAGTGGCGCGAACAGGGGCAAGACCACAAGGTGGTCTCACCCGTGAGTTTGATCGTCACCGCATTCGTCAGCCTGGACGATGTGCGCGGCACCTGGACCCCGCAACTCAATGCGTCAGAGGCCGACACCAGCCTGATCTTGGTGGATTTGGGGCGCGGCCAATGCCGCATGGCTGGCAGCGTGCTGGCCCAAGTGCTGGGTCAATCTGGAGAGCTCGGCCCCGATCTGGACCATGCAAAAGACCTGCTGGCCTTGGCCAACGCTTTGCACGATTTGCGCGCTCAATCACTGGTGCTGGCCTATCACGACCGCAGCGATGGCGGTCTGCTCGCGACCGTGGCCGAAATGGCTTTTGCCGGCCAAGTGGGCGTGGCCTTGAACATCGATATGTTGGTCACCGAAGGCGACGGCATCAGCGACAGCCGCGCCGACCACGGCGACAGCAAAAACTGGGCGGCCCAAGTGGGGCCACGGCGCCATGAGCGCAGCTTGCAAGCCCTGTTCAACGAAGAATTGGGCGTGGTCATCCAGGTGCGCACGGCCCAGCGCGATCAGGCCTTGGGCCTCTTGCGCCAACACGGTTTGTCCTTGCACAGCCATGTGATTGGCAAAACCCGGCCCGACCAAGCCGATATGCCACGGGGCCAGGGAGAGATCAGCATCTGGCGCGATGCCAAAGAGATCTTCAGTGCCAAGCTTTCGGACCTGATGCTCACCTGGGACGCCGTCAGTTGGAAAATTTGCCAGCAGCGCGACAACCCCGAATGCGCCGATGCCGAGCATGCCGCCATGGCGCAGCCCAGCGCGCTTCATTGGCATATACCCGCAGCGGTTCAAGCCCACATGGACATGCCTTATGTGAACCTGGCACGCCCCCGGGTGGCGGTGCTGCGTGAGCAAGGGGTGAACTCGCACCTGGAGATGGCCTACGCCTTTGATGCCGCCGGTTTTGAGGCGGTGGATGTGCACATGACCGACCTGCAACAAGGCCGGGTCAGCTTGCCAGACTTTGCGGGTTTTGTCGCTTGTGGCGGTTTTAGCTACGGCGACACCCTGGGCGCGGGCGTGGGTTGGGCGCGCAGCATTGCCTTCAACCCCATGCTGGCCAACCAGTTTCAGGCCTTCATGCAGCGCAGCGACCGCTTTGGGCTGGGGGTGTGCAACGGCTGCCAAATGATGGCCGCCCTGGCCGACCTGATACCGGGTGCACAAGATTGGCCGCGATTTACCACCAACCAAAGCGAACGCTTTGAGGCCCGCTTGTCCCAAGTCGAGGTGCTGGACTCGCCGAGCTTGTTCTTCCAAGGTATGGCCGGTCTTCGCTTGCCCATTGCCGTCTCACATGGCGAGGGTTATGCCAACTTTGCGCTGCGCGGCGACTTGTCGCGGGTGCACCAGGCCATGCGGTTTGTCGATGGCTTGGGCGCGGGCACCGAGGCCTATCCGCTCAACCCCAATGGCAGCCCGGGGGGATTGACGGCGGTGACCACCGCGGATGGTCGCTTCACCGCCATGATGCCCCACCCCGAGCGGGTGTTTCGCAACATCCAAATGAGCTGGACGGCGGCCGATTCCCGCGCGCACAGCCCCTGGATGCACATCTGGCGCAACGCGCGCCGTTGGGTGGGCTAAAGCCCATGAAAAAAGGGGCCTAGCGGCCCCTTTTTGATATGTCCAAGATGAGGGCTTAGATCACTCGATCTTGGCTTTGGCGCGCAAGTCTTGCTGGAACTGACCCATTTTTGTTTGCAACATTTGCTGGGAAATTTGGGGTTTGACTTCTTCGAATTTGGGCAACTGTGCCTCGCGCACATCGTCCAAGCGGATCACATGCCAACCAAACTGGGTTTTCACCGGTTTGTCGGTCAGTTGACCCTTTTTCAAGGCCACCATGGCTTCAGAAAACTCTTTGACGTAGTTGCCACCAGCGGCCCAATCCAGGTCGCCACCATTGGCACCTGAGCCAGGGTCTTTGGATTGCTTTTTGGCCAGGTCTTCAAACTTGGCCCCTTTTTTCAGGCTGGCCACAATGGCCTTGGCCTGGTCTTCTTTCTCGACCAAGATGTGACGGGCACGGTACTCTTTACCGCCATTGGCCGCGACGAATTTGTCGTACTCGGCCTTGATGTCGGCATCGGTGACCTTGTCTTTGTTTTGTTGGTCGTTGAACAACTCACGAATCAAAATCGACTGGCGCGCCAATTCCAATTGGTTTTTGTATTCGTCGGACGCGTCCAAACCGCGGCGCACGGCCTCTTGCATGAAGATTTCGCGGTTGATCACTTCTTCTTTGATCTGGGCTTCCAATTCAGGCGTCACCGGGCGACCGGACTTGGCCAATTGTTCGGCCAGCACTTCGGCGCGGGCTTTGGGCACGGCTTTGCCGTTGACGATGGCCAGGTTTTGCGCCCACAGGGCAGCACTCAAAGTGCTCAGGGCACAGGCAGTCAGCAAAGACCTGAAGGAGGGGTGTGTCATGGGAAAAAGCTCTCTATGGGCGGTTGTGGGACTGACCCGCGCCTGATGAGGGCGGGTCGACAATTTCGATGGCCAAAGCGTGCAAGCCCTGATCGATGAAATCTTGCAGCGCATCATACACAAGGCGATGTCGTTTGACCCTTGGCAATCCGGCGAATTGCGCGCTGCCGATGCGCACCCGAAAATGGGTGCCATGGCCCAGGCCGTTGGAGCCGGCATGCCCCGCATGGTCGGCGCTTTCATCCGTCACTTCCAGGCTGAAGGGTTGCAAATGTTCGGTCAAGCGCGCGTGCAACTGCGCGGCCTGCGCCATCATGGTTTGGATTCCGGTGGCAGGGCTGGGTTATCGCCTTTGTCCATGAAGCGGCCCAAGTACATGGCCTGGGCGAGCACAAAGACCAGCATCAAACCCATGCCGCCAAACAGTTTGAAATTGACCCAGGTATCGGTGTCAAAGTGGTAGGCGACCCATATGTTGAGCACACCCATCACGGCGAAAAACCCACACCAACTCCACAGCATCACGCGCCAAGCATGGTCGGGCAAAGCCATTTGGCTTTTCATCAAGCTTTGCAGCCAATTGCGGCGGAAAAACACCTGACCCACCAGCAAAGCCCCCCCCATGGCCCAGTACAGAACGGTGGGCTTCCATTTGATGAAGGTCTCGTCTTGGGCGACCAAGGTGGCCCCGCCAAACACCACGATCACCCCCAGGCTCAGCCACTGCATGGGCTCGGTGCGGCCGGTGCTGTAACGCATCCAGGCCAATTGCAACAAGGTGGCCACGATGGCCACCGTGGTCGCGACATAAATACCCCAGATCTTGAACGCACCGAAAAACAGCAAAATCGGGAAAAAGTCCAGCAACAGCTTCATTTTTTGTCCTGTTCACCGGGCACAAATTCCAGCGCAGCCGAATTCATGCAGTAGCGCAAACCTGTGGGCTGAGGTCCATCCGGAAAGACATGTCCCAGGTGGGCGCCGCATTGGGCGCACAAGGTCTCGGTGCGCAACATGCCTAAGCTTCGGTCGTTGTGCTCGGCAATGGCTTGGTCATCGGCGGCTTGGTAAAAGCTGGGCCAGCCGCAACCGGCATCAAACTTGGTGTGGTGATCAAACAATTTTTGGCCACAGCAAATGCATTGATAGCGTCCAGGCTCCCAATGGGCTTCATATTTGCCACTGAAAGGGCGCTCGGTCGATGCTTGGCGGGTGACGGCAAAAGCCAGGGGTTCCGCCCCTTTGTCGGCCAAGAGTTGTTTCCACTCGGCTTCGGTTTTTTGGATTTTCATGAAGAGCAGCTGATGGCAATCGAGTTGGCCCAGTCGGGCGGAAATCCGGCACGGTGTTCCGAGTCGGGGTGTTCATCAAAAGGTTGGCGCAAGATCGCTAGCAAATTATCCACCTCGCTGAAGTCGCCAGCCTGGGCCTGCCGGATGGCGATTTCGCCCAAATGGTTGCGCAAGACATATTTGGGGTTGACCTTGAGCATGGCCGCGCCTGTTTGTGCCCGGTCTTGCGCCCCGAGACGGGCGGTGTAGCGCTGCTGCCAATCCAGCCACGCGCGGCCGTCCAAAAACAAGTCGCGCACCGGCGCCCAGGCGGGGCCGTCGTTGGGTTGGTCGCCAGATGCCGCCACCGCGTGGCTTAAGCGGCGCCAAAAAATGCTGAAGTCCACCACACCCGCACTGAGCAAATCCAGGGCACCTTGGGCCAGGCCAGCGTCTTCGGGCAAGGCCAAGGTCAGCCCCAATTTTTGCCGCCACTGGGTCAGCAAAGCCTGTGGCAAAGCGGTTTTATAGGTGTTGAGGGCCTCCAGCACGGGCTCGGTCTCGCCCACCAACGGGGCCACGGCTTGTCCCAAACAGTACAGGTTCCAAAAGGCCACCTGGGGTTGTTGTTGAAAAGCGTAGCGCCCTTGGTGGTCTGAATGGTTGCAAATGTGGTCGGGGTCGTAAGCATCCAAAAACTGAAACGGGCCATAGTCCAAGGTCAGGCCCAAAACGCTCATGTTGTCGGTGTTCATCACCCCATGACAAAACCCTACTCCTTGCCATTTGGCCACCATCTGCGCAGTGCGCGCGGTCACGGTTTGCAACCATAGCAAAGTGGCCTGCGCGATGGGCAGTTGTTGCTCGGCAATTTCAGGGAAATGTTGCGCAATCAGGTGGGTCAACAAGCGCTTCACCCCCTCCACGTCACCCAGCGACGCAAAGTGCTCAAAATGCCCAAATCGAATGAAACACGGCGCCACCCGGGTCACCACGGCGGCGGTTTCTTGGCTTTCTCGCCACACCGGCAGGTCAGATGCGGTCAAGGCCAAAGCCCGCGTGGTGGGGATGCCCAAACCATGCATGGCCTCGCTGCACAGGTATTCGCGGATGCTGGAGCGCAGCACCGCGCGCCCGTCACCACGCCGCGAGTAAGGCGTGGGCCCCGCACCTTTGAGTTGCCAATCTTGGCGACCCATGGGGGAGTCCATTTCACCCAAAGACAAAGCCCGGCCATCCCCGAGCTGGCCCGCCCAGACCCCAAACTGGTGGCCGCTGTAAACGCTGGCCACAGGCACCGAGCCGAGCCACACGGCATTCCCGCTCAGGCCTTGCAAGCTCAAAGGGTCATCCCAAAAGGCGACTGGCAGGCCCAGCGCTTGGCCCAAATCCCGGTTTTGCGACACCCAATGGGCTGCACCCATGGGCGTGGGCGCGGTCGGGGTAAAAAAGGGCAGACCCAAGGCATGCATGCCGCTGGACCAGGGCAGGGTCTGGTTTTTTGGGGGGGCCGGCTCGGGCCTGTCGGCCAGGGGGCTGGGGAATGGGAGCATGGCCTGGATTGTCGGTGTTTGAAAAAGACCCGTGTCGCTCAGGGCATCGGCCGGGTTCAGCGAGGCTGGCGTGGCCAGTGCTGGGAGCGGGCCGGCCTCTTTTTGCATGCAAAATACACGCCTTCCAGATACACGGACAAGGGACACATCATGTTGGGATTGATGCAGGATCAAGGGTTGGCGATTTCCTCTTTGATTGATTTTGCCGAAAAGCACCATGGCGATGTGGAGGTGGTGTCCAAGCGCGTGGAAGGCGATGTGCACCGCACACACTGGGCAGGCATCGCCCAACGCTCGCGCCAAGTGGCCAATGCCTTGGATGGCTTGGGTTTGGCCTTTGGCGACCGCGTGGCCACCATGGCCTGGAACGGGTACCGGCACCTGGAGTTGTATTTCGGGGTCAGTGGCACGGGCCGGGTGCTGCACACCGTCAACCCCCGCTTGCACCCGGATCAAATCGCCTGGATTGCCAACCACGCCCAAGACCAGGTCATGTGCTTTGACATGACTTTTTTGCCCATCATCGAAAAAATCCACAGCCAGTGCCGCACCATCCAGCATTGGATCGCCCTGTGCGATGACGCCCATTTGCCCGCCCAAACCAGCATTCCGGGCTTGCGCAGTTATGAATCGTGGTTGCAAGCCAAGAGCAATCAATACGTCTGGCCGGTGTTGGATGAAAACTCGGCTTCCAGCATGTGCTACACCAGCGGCACCACCGGCAACCCCAAAGCGGCCCTGTACACCCACCGCTCCACGATCCTTCACGCCTATGCCGCTGCATTGCCCGACGTGATGTGCATGTCGGCCCGGGACAGCATCTTGCCGGTGGTGCCCATGTTTCACGTCAATGCCTGGGGCATCCCTTACAGCGCTGCCATGGTGGGGGCCAAATTGGTGTTTCCGGGTCCGGCCCTGGATGGGGCCTCGGTCTACGGCCTGATCGAAGCCGAGGGCGTCACCTTTGCTGCGGGTGTGCCCACGGTGTGGCAAATGATGCTCAGCCACATGGGCCCCAAAGACTTGCGCTTTAGCACCTTGCAGCGCACGGTGATTGGCGGTTCCGCCTGCCCACCGGCCATGATCCACGCTTTCAAGAACAACTATGGGGTCGAGGTTTTGCACGCTTGGGGCATGACCGAAATGAGCCCCTTGGGCACGCTGTGCACTTTGAAAAACAAACACCTGGGCCTGGCGCCCGAGGCGCAGATGCAAATCCGTCTCAAACAAGGGCGTTGCATTTATGGCATCGACATGAAGATTATTGGCCCCGAGGGCCAAGATTTGCCCTGGGACGGTGTCGCCACAGGCGACTTGCTGGTCAAAGGGCCTTGGGTGTTGCGCGAGTATTACCGCCAAGAAGGCCCCAGCCCCTTGATCGACGGTTGGTTTCCCACCGGCGATGTGGCCTCCATTGATCCCGATGGCTTCATGCAAATCACCGACCGCAGCAAAGACGTCATCAAATCCGGCGGCGAATGGATCAGCTCAATCGATATTGAAAACATCGCCATGGCGCACCCCGACGTTCAAATGGCTGCTTGCATTGGCGTGGCCCACCCCAAATGGGATGAACGCCCCATTGTGGTGGTGGTCAAAAAACCCGATAGCACTTTGGACGGCGCCACTTTGTTGGCTTTTTACCAAGGCAAAACCGCCAAATGGCAAATCCCCGATGACGTGGTTTTTGTGGCTGCCATTCCCTTGGGGGCCACCGGCAAAATGCTCAAAACCCGCTTGCGTGAACAGCTTCGGGACTATCAGTTACCGGCTTGATACCTCTGCCGGTCAAAACCCTCTCACCCAACATCTACAGCAACCCCACCA
>CAMDJU010000085.1 GCA_945900695.1 Bordetella parapertussis
GAAGCCACATTGCCCAAACCAGGGATCAGGCGCAACTCGCGCTCGATGGCCTGGGCTGAGTTGAGCAAGGCTTCGCGGTTTTCGCCGGTCAGCACCAAGATGTATTTCTCGCCGGAGCCGCCCAAACCGACTTTGCTGCGCACGCCGGGCAGGGCGGTCAAAGCTTGGCGAATTTGCTGCTCAATGACTTGTTTTTTGGGCCGTTGTCCGCGCTCGCTCATCAGCAAGGTGAGGGTGGCTTTGCGCGGCTCGCCCGCCCCCGAGGTGTCAAACGGATCGGCACCCGCCGCACCGCCACCAATCGTGGTGTAAATGCTTTTGATGTGCGGCACTTGGCTCAACAACTGCCGGGCGGCTTCGGCGCTGGCTTGGGTTTGGGCCAGCTTGGTGCCGGGGGGCAGCTCCAAATACACCTGGGTTTGGCTGTTGTCATCGGGCGGGATGAAGCCTGTGGGCAACAAAGGCACCAAGGCCAGCGAACCGATAAAAAACGCCAACGCGCCCAACACCGTCCACCAGCGGTGGTTTAGACACCATTGGGCCAAGCGCAAATAGCCGCTCATCCAAGCGGGGCGGGTTTCGGCATGCACGATCGGGCGCAACAGGTAAGCGGCCATCATGGGGGTGAGGGCCCGCGCCACCACCAAGGAAGCAAAAACCGCCAGAGATGCGGTCCAGCCAAATTGCTTGAAGAACTTGCCCGGCACGCCGGCCATGAAGGCGGTGGGCAAAAACACGGCAATCAGGGTGAAGGTGGTGGCAATCACCGCCAGACCAATCTCGTCGGCCGCTTCCATGGCAGCTTGGTAGGGTGACTTGCCCATGCGCAAATGCCGCACGATGTTTTCCACCTCGACGATGGCGTCGTCGACCAAGATGCCCACCACCAGTGACAAAGCCAGCAGGGTCACCACATTGATGGAAAAGCCCAGGGCTTGCATGCCGATGAAGGCGGGAATCACCGACAAGGGCAAGGCCACGGCTGTGACGAAGGTGGCGCGCCAATCGCGCAAAAACAGCCAGACCACGAGCACCGCCAGGATGGCGCCCTCGTACAGCAAGTGCAAGGAGCCTTGGTACTCTTCGGCCACGGGTGAAACAAAGTCAAAGGCTGCGGTCAGTTCGATGTCGGGGTGCGCCGCGCGCAAATCGGCCAGGGCTTTTTGAACCGCCGCACCGACCTCAATTTCGCTCGCGCCTCGGCTGCGCGAGACCTCAAAGCCCACCACCGCTTGGCCATTGAGCAGGGCCGCAGAACGTGGCTCGGCCACGGTGTCGCTGATGCTGGCGACTTGTTCCAAGCGCAGGCGTCGACCATCGGACAACGTCAACGAGATGCGCGACAAGGTTTGGGCGTCGGTCACGCTGCCCAAAGTGCGCACCGCTTGTTCGCCTCCGGCCACATCGGTGCGCCCTCCCGAGCTGTCGGACTGCATTTGCTTGAGCTGGCGCGAAATATCTGCGGCACTCGCGCCCAGGGCTTGCAAGCGTTGGGGGTCCAAGGCGATGTGAATTTGGCGCTCCACGCCACCCACCCGGTTGACCGCGCCCACGCCGCGCACGGCCAGCAACTTGCGCGCAATTTGGTTGTCGACAAACCACGACAAGGCCTCTGGGTCCATGTTGGCCGAGCGCACCGTGTAGGCCAAGATGGGTTGGCCGGCCAGGTCGAGTTTGGTGATGACGGGGTCTTTCAAGTCACCGGGCAACTCGCTGCGGATGCGGTTAACGGCTGAGCGCACATCGTCCAAGGCTTCTTGGATGGGCTTTTCCAAGCGAAATTCGGCGCTGATGATGGCGCTGCCGTCTTGCACTTTGGTGGTGATGTGCTTCAAGCCTTGCAAAGATGCGATGGCGTTTTCGATCTTGCGCGCCACCTCGGTTTCCATTTGGGCCGGTGCGGTGCCGGGCAGGCTGGCGGTCACGCTGATGGTGGGCAGGTCGATGTCGGGGAAGTTTTGCACCTTCATCGACCCGAAAGAGACCATGCCTGCAAAGCACAGCATGACAAACAGCATGACTGCGGGGATCGGGTTTTTGATCGACCAAGACGAGACGTTGATCATGGCGCGACCCGAACCGCATCACCTTCGTTCAAAAAGCCAGCCCCTTGGGTGACCAGCTTCACGCCGTCGGGCAGGCCTTGGGTGATCTCAATGTGCTCTCCCACCCGGCGCCCGGTTTGCACCTTGAGCAAGCCCACGCGGTTGTCGGCCTTGACTTGCATCACATAGTTAAAGCCATCGCGGCTGACCACCGCTGGGGCCGGTACCGTCACGGCGCGGCTGCTGCCCGATTGGATGCTGCCACTGGCGTACATGCCTGCCAGTGCGGGGGCTTGTCCGGCGCCGGGGGCTTGCAAGTCCACATAGACCAAGGCTTGGCGGGTTTGCGGGTCTACTGTGGGGCCAATCATGCGCACCCGGCCATTCAAGCTGGCGCCACTGGCGGCCAATAGCGTGACGGCCATGCCGGGTTTGATGGCGGCCAATTCGCTGGCGATCACCTCGGCGCGCCATTCCAAGCGACCCTGGCGGATCAAGCGAAACAGTTCTGTGCCGGGGGAGAGCACTGCGCCCACCGAGGCGCTGCGCGCGGCGATGATGCCGCTGTCGGGCGCGAGCACTTGGGTTTGCTGCATGCGCAATTGCTGGCTGTCCACACTGGCTTTGGCCGCTGCCACGCGGGCCACGGCGGTTTCTTCGGCGGTGATGTATTGAACGAACTGCTGGGCACTGATCACCCCGGTGGGTTGCAGCCCGCGGGCGCGCTCGGCATTGGCCCGCGCTTCGTTGGCCGCGGCCTGGGCTTGGCTCCAATTGGCCTGGGCTTGGGCCAAGTCGGCCTGAACGGGTGCCGCATGGAACACCGCCAGAACCTGGCCGGCCTTGACCACATCGCCCACATTGACGCGCACCTCGGTCAGACGCAAGCCACCGATTTCGCTGCCCACACTGGCCTCTTGCCAAGCGGCTATGTTGCCGTTGGCCTTGATTTGCACGGGCAAGGTTTGCACGCTGGCACTGCCCACGCTCACCGTCAGGGCGGGTTTGGGGGCGGCTGGTTTGGGTGCCTGTGCCCAAGCCTGGCTGGACAACAAAGTCAGGCTCAAGCAGAGCGCACAGGTGGCTGCACGTGACATGTCGGCGGGCCGAAGGCGAATGGTGGGGGTCATGGGGGTGTGCGCCTGTTGAATGGCGCTCAGATCTAAATGAAAAATCCATTTTAGAAGGGCCGCCATGGGTGGGTGCCGGTCCCAGCCAATGGCCTTGCCCGCACTTTGGCCTTGCTGGCTGCGATAGCATGCGTCACCCAAGTCCCCCACATCGGAGCAAGCCATGACCATCCAAGCCATCATGATTGACCTCGATGGCACCTTGGTGCACACCTTGGGTGACTTTGCCGCCGCCGTCAACCGCATGCTGGGCGATTTGGACTTGCCACCGGCCACCATTGAGGTGGTGGCGCATGCGGTGGGGCAAGGGTCAGATCACTTGATTCGGACGGTGATCGACCACCAACTGGGTTTGCCTGGGCAACAGCGTTGCGCTGGGCAATCGGTGGACACCCTGTATGAGCCGGCCTGGCAGCGCTACCAACACCACTACGCCCAGCTCAATGGGCAGCATTCCGAGGTGTACCCCGGGGTGCTGGACGCTTTGCAAACCTGGCGCAGCATGGGCTTGCCCCTGGCTTGCTTGACCAACAAACCGGTGGCATTTGCCAACGACTTGTTGCAGGCCAAGGGCTTGCAGGGGTTTTTTCAGTGTGTGTTTGGGGGCGACTCCTTTGCGCGCAAAAAGCCCGATCCCTTGCCGCTGCTGGAAACTTGTCGGGTCTTGGGCAGCGCGCCGACGCGCACCTTGATGGTGGGGGACTCGCGCAATGATGCCCAGGCCGCCGATGCCGCCGCTTGCCCCTTGGTGCTGGTGACCTATGGCTACAACCATGGCGAGCCCATCCAGGCCGTGCCCGCATTGGCACATGTGGACAACTGCCAACACATCCACGATGGGCATGATTGGGTGTGGCTGCGCTCTCGAGCCTTGGCCAAATAGGTGTTTGTTACACTGCGCGCCATGTTCATACACCGCATCACCATCACAGGTTGCAGCGACCGGGGAGCTTGGCCCTGGCGTCGCCGCGAAGACCAGGCCGTGCGGGCGCATTGAACTTTTTCCCCTCGGCCTCCTCACCCCCCCTTTTGACCCTTTGACGGGTCTTTCCCTGGATTGAACGCCCCTGTGGGGCTGAGCTGTGGAGGCTCTCTGTGATCACCGAACTCGAATACAAAAGCCTGGCCTTGCAAGGCCACAACCGCATTCCCCTCATGGTCGAGGCGTTTGCCGATTTGGAAACCCCGTTGTCGCTCTACCTCAAGTTGGCTTTTGCCAAAGAGGGTGGAAAGCACAGTTTCTTGCTGGAATCCGTGGTGGGCGGCGAGCGTTTTGGGCGCTACAGCTTCATCGGCCTGCCCGCGCGCACTTGGTTGCGTTCCAGTGGCTTTGGCGATCAGGCCGTGACCGAAGTGGTCAAAGACGGTGTGGTGGTGGAGACCGACCACGGCAACCCTTTGGACTTCATCGACCGCTATCAAAAACGCTTCAAGGTCGCGTTGCGGCCTGGCATGCCGCGTTTTTGCGGTGGTTTGGCGGGTTATTTTGGTTACGACACGGTGCGCCACATCGAAAAAAAGTTAGCGGCCAGTTGCCCACCCGACAGCCTGGGTTGCCCCGACATCATGCTGTTGCAAACCGAGGAGTTGGCGGTCATCGACAACCTGTCGGGCAAGCTGTATTTGATGGTCTACACCGACCCGGGTGAGGTCGAGGCCTATGCCAACGGCAAAAAACGCTTGCGCGAACTCAAAGACCTGCTGAAGTATTCGGTCAGTGCCCCCCTGCTGCGCCCCAGCACCAGCCACCCGGTGGAGCGGGAATTTGCCAAGGTCGACTATCTCAAGGCGGTCGAGCGCGCCAAAGGCTTGATCGAGGCGGGCGACTTCATGCAGGTGCAAGTGGGTCAGCGATTGAAAAAGCGCTACACCGAAAGCCCCTTATCGTTGTACCGCGCTTTGCGCTCGCTCAACCCCAGCCCTTATATGTATTACTACCACTTGGGCGACTTTCATGTGGTGGGGGCATCGCCTGAAATTTTGGTGCGCTTGGAGCAAATCAACGCCACCGGTGACGCAGCCAAGTCAAAAGTGGGGCGCAAGGTCACCATTCGGCCCTTGGCCGGTACCCGACCGCGTGGCGCCACCCCTGAGTTGGATAAAGCCATTGAGCAAGAGTTGATCCAAGACCCCAAGGAGCGCGCCGAGCATGTGATGCTCATTGACCTGGCCCGCAACGACATTGGCCGCATCGCACAGGTGGGCAGCGTGAAGGTGACTGAGGCGTTTGTGGTCGAGCGCTACAGCCATGTGATGCACATCGTCAGCAACGTGGAGGGCGTTTTGCGCGAAGGCATGGACAACATCGATGTGCTCCGAGCGACCTTCCCCGCAGGAACCTTGAGTGGGGCACCCAAGGTGCATGCGATGGAGCTGATCGATCAGCTCGAGCCAAGCAAGCGGGGCATTTACGGTGGGGCATGCGGCTACCTCAGTTTTGCGGGCGACATGGACTTGGCCATTGCCATCCGCACCGGCATCATCAAAGACGACACCTTGTATGTGCAAGCCGCCGCGGGTGTGGTGGCCGATTCAGTGCCTGAGATGGAGTGGCGCGAAACCGAGCACAAGGCGCGTGCCTTGCTGCGCGCCAGCGAGTTGGTTGAGGAGGGCTTGGAATGAAGCTCTTGATGATCGACAACTACGACAGTTTCACTTACAACATCGCCCAGTATTTTGGTGAATTGGGTGCGGCCGTGGAGGTCTACCGCAATGATGAAATCACGCTTGAAGGCATTGCCCAGCGTTGCCCGAGTCACTTGGTGATTTCACCCGGGCCCTGCGCCCCCGAGCAAGCGGGCATTTCGGTGGCCGCGATTCGCCACTTCATGGGCCAGCTACCCATCTTGGGCGTGTGCTTGGGGCACCAAAGCATCGGTGCCGCCTTGGGCGCACGCATTGTGCGGGCCCAACAACTCATGCACGGCAAAACCTCGGCGATCAGTACCACGGGTGAAGGTGTTTTTGCAGGCTTGCCCGAGCGGTTTTTGGTCAATCGTTATCACGCCTTGGCGATCGAGCGCACCACTTGTCCCATTGAATTGGTGGTCACGGCGCGCAGCGACGATGGTGAAATCATGGGTGTGCGTCACCGCAGTTTGCCGCTGCAAGGCGTACAGTTTCACCCCGAGTCCATATTGACCGAACACGGCCACGCCCTGTTCAAAAACTTCCTCACAGGTGCCGCATGAAAACCGTTGATTTGCGCAGCGATACCGTCACTCAGCCCACGCCCGCCATGCGCCAAGCCATGGCCGCCGCGCCCGTGGGGGACGATGTGTTTGGCGACGACCCTTCGGTGCGGGCGTTGCAGGACCGCATCGCTGCGCTCACGGGAAAAGAGGCGGCTTTGTTCATGCCCTCGGGCACCCAAAGCAATTTGTGCGCATTGATGGCCCATTGCGAACGCGGTGACGAATACCTGGTGGGTCAAAACGCCCACACGTATCGCTACGAAGGTGGCGGTGCCGCGGTCCTGGGCAGCATCCAACCCCAACCCTTGGCCCAAGATGCGCAGGGCCAAATGGCTTTGGCCGACATCGCCGGGGCCATCAAACCGGTGGACGCCCACTTTGCCCGCACCCGCTTGCTGTGCTTGGAAAACACCTGGAATGGACACGTCATGCCCATGGCCTATTTGGAGCAAGCCACGGCGCTGGCGCGCCAGCACGGCTTGGCCACCCATTTGGATGGCGCGCGGGTGATGAATGCGGCCGTGGCCCAAGCCCAGTCCGAGGGCACAGATGTGATGACCGAGTTGCGCCGCATGGCTGAGCTGTTTGACAGTGTGTCGGTGTGTTTGAGCAAGGGCCTGGGCGCGCCGGTTGGGTCGGTCCTGTGTGGATCACAGGCAGTGGTGGGCAAGGCCCACCGCTGGCGCAAGGTGTTGGGGGGTGGCATGCGCCAGTCGGGCCTGCTGGCGGCGGCGGCCTTGCATGCGCTGGAGAACCATGTGCAGCGACTCGAACACGACCACGCGTTGGCGCAACGTTTGGCCACCGGCCTGTATGGTTTGCCAGGAATTGTCGTGCGCTCGGCGCAAACCAATATCGTGTTTGTTGATGTCGCCCATGGCTTGGCACCTGCGTTGTTGGACCATCTGCGCCAAGATGGCGTGCTCGTGAATGGATTGATCCGCCCCCGTTTTGTCACCCATTTGGATGTGGACGCCGCAGGCATTGACCAAGCCCTTGCCAGCGTGCGTCGCTTCGCCGATGCCAACACCGCTGCGCTCGGTGCCAGTGCGTGAGCCCTGAACCATTTTTTTGATTGTTTGAATTCCCATGAGCCCCAAGGAGAAACTTATGCCCATTACCCCCATTGAAGCCTTGCAGCGCACCATTGAGCACCGCGAAATCTTTCACGACGAAATGCTCAGCGTGGTGCGCATGATCATGAGTGGCGAGTTGTCGCCCGTCATGACAGCGGCCCTGATCACCGGATTGCGGGTGAAAAAAGAAACCATTGGTGAAATCACTGCTGCCGCCCAGGTGATGCGCGAGTTCTCGACCAAGGTGCACGTCAGTGACACGCGCCATTTGGTGGACATTGTGGGCACGGGTGGCGATGGATCGCACACCTTCAACATCTCCACTTGCACCATGTTTGTGGCCGCGGCAGCGGGTGCCAAGGTCAGCAAGCATGGTGGGCGCAGCGTCAGCAGCAAGAGTGGCAGCGCTGACGTGCTGGAGAGTTTGGGCGTCAACATCCAACTCAAACCCGAGGCGATTTCCCGCTGCATCGAAGAGGTGGGCATCGGTTTCATGTTTGCCCCCAACCACCACCCGGCGATGAAAAATGTGGCCCCCATTCGCAAGGAGTTGGGTGTACGCACCATCTTCAACATCTTGGGGCCGTTGACCAATCCGGCGTCGGCCCCCAATATTTTGATGGGGGTTTTCCACGCCGATTTGGTGGGCATCCAAGTGCGCGCATTGCAGCGCTTGGGGGCAGAGCACGCCTTGGTGGTCTATGGGCGCGATGGCATGGACGAGGTGTCCTTGGGTGCGGCCACCTTGGTGGGCGAGCTGAAAAACGGCGTGATCACCGAGTATGAAATCCACCCCGAAGACTATGGTTTGACCATGGTCAGCAACCGCGCGCTGCGGGTGGAAACCCCTGAGGCATCGCGGGACATGCTGCGCAGTGTCTTGCTCAATCAAGCGGGCCCGGCGCGCGACATCGTGATCTTCAATGCTGGCGTGGCCCTGTATGCGGCGAATGTGTCGCCAGACATTGCCCAGGGCTTGGTGCTGGCCCAACAGGTCATCGAGTCGGGCGCCGCCCTGGAAAGCTTGGAGAAGCTCATTGCCACCACCCAACGTTTAGGGGCTTGAATCATGTCCGATATCTTGCAAAAAATTGTCGCCACCAAGCGCGAAGAGCTGGCGGATTCTTTGCGCACCAAGCCGCTTGCGCAGATGCGTGCCGATGCCGAAAGCCGCGTCCTCACGCGCGACTTTGTGGGCGCTTTGCGCCGCAAAATAGAAGCAGGACAGGCGGCGGTGATTGCCGAGGTCAAAAAAGCCAGCCCTTCCAAAGGTGTTTTACGGGCTGACTTTGTGCCTGCCGATATCGCCCAAAGCTATGCCCAAGGCGATGGCGACTTGAGTGCTGCCTGTTTGTCGGTGTTGACCGACCACACCTATTTTCAAGGGGGTGTCGACGACTTGAAGCAAGCGCGTGCCTCGTGCGATTTGCCGGTGCTGCGCAAAGACTTCATGATCGATGTCTATCAAATCTACCAAGCACGCGCCATGGGCGCAGATTGCATTTTGCTGATCGCTGCTTGCTTGGACGATGCCCAAATGGCCGACATGGAAGCCGTTGCCATGGGTTTGGACATGGCGGTTTTGGTGGAGGTGCACGACCAGACTGAAATGGACCGCGCATTGAAGTTAAAAACGCCATTGTTGGGGGTGAACAATCGCAATCTGCGCACCTTTGAGGTGTCGTTGCAGACCACCCTGGATTTGTTGCAGGCCGTGCCAGCACAGCGCATTTTGGTGACCGAAAGTGGCATCCAAACCCGTGAAGATGTGTTGCGCTTGCGCCAAGCGGGGGTGCAGGCCTTTTTGGTGGGCGAAGCTTTCATGCGCCAGCCCGAACCGGGCTTGGCCTTGGCCGAACTGTTTCAGGCCTGAAGGCCCACCCACCGCACAGGGTTGGACATGCAACAACTGCTCTGGCAAGACTCGTCCCCGGGCTCCAACCGTTTGAGCCACTGGCCACCAGACGCGCAAGGCCGGATGCCAAGCGCGCCCAACGCCCAAGCTTTAAGTGAAGAATGGCAAGCGATTTGGCAGTCATTTGCCCAAAGCGATGCCGGCCTTGGCCTGAATGCTTTTGTGGCCCAGCAACTGGCCGCAGGGGCCGTGATTTACCCCAGCGACCCCTTGCGGGCCCTGCGCTTGACGCCATTGCGTGATGTGAAAGTGCTCATCTTGGGTCAAGACCCCTACCATGGCCCCGGGCAAGCTGAGGGTTTGGCGTTTTCGGTGGCGCCCGGTATCAAAATCCCGCCGTCTTTGCGCAACATCGTTCAAGAGGTGGGCCGCGATGTCGGATTGGAGGCGCCCACGAACGGCTCCTTGACCGCTTGGGCCCTGCGGGGCGTGCTCTTGCTCAACACCTGCTGGAGCGTTGAGCAAGGCCAAGCTGGCAGCCATGCGGGCAAAGGTTGGGATGCGCTTACTGACGAAATAATCATTGCAGTGGCTAAATTTAATCCGGTGTGTGTGTATATGCTGTGGGGGGCACATGCCCAATCCAAAGCCGTTGCCATCGAAAAAACCGCGGCCCACTCGGGCCAACAAATCTTGGTTTTGCAGGCCAACCACCCCTCTCCCTTGTCGGCCAGGCGTGGGCACAGCCCCTTTGTCGGCTGCGGTCATTTTTCTTTGGCCCAGTCTTGGTTGCGTCAGCGGGGTGTGAACTGGTGCTGGGATTGGGCGCTGACGCCACAAGACTTGACATGAACACCGGGGCCTGCCAACCAATATATGCTATAGTGCGCGGTTCGGCGGAGGGGTGCCCGAGTGGCTAAAGGGGGCAGACTGTAAATCTGTTGGCTTACGCCTACGCTGGTTCGAATCCAGCCTCCTCCACCAGTGCAAAGATGTGACTTTGGGTGACCTGCGACTG
>CAMDJU010000086.1 GCA_945900695.1 Bordetella parapertussis
CCAAGTGCCGCACGAAACGGCCGCACAAGAAATGTTCATGAGTGCGGCCTCCCCCGGCGTGGTGTCGCTGTTTTTTCGCAATGACCATTACAAAGACCACGAAACCTATTTGTACGCCATCGCTGACGTGATGCGCCATGAATACGAAAGCGTGGCCAAGGCCGGCATCGTGTTGCAAATTGACTGCCCCGATTTGGCCATGGGGCGGCACATCCAGTACGCCGATTTGCCCCTGCCCGAATTTCGCAAGCGCGCGCAAATGCATGTGGAGGCCTTGAACCATGCGCTGGCCAACATCCCCGCCGAGCAATTGCGCATGCACGTCTGCTGGGGCAACTATGAGGGGCCGCACCACTGCGATGTGGATTTTTCCTCCATCATCGACATCGTGTTCAAGGCCAAGCCGCACGCCATTTCGTTTGAAGCGGCCAACCCGCGCCATGCCCATGAGTGGACGCTGTTTGAAAGCGTCAAGTTGCCCGAGGGCAAAGTGCTCATCCCCGGCGTGCTGGAGTCGAAAACCAATTTCATCGAGCACCCTGAGTTGATCGCGCAACGCATTGCGCGTTACGCCAACTTGGTCGGCCGTGAAAACGTGATCGCTGGCAGCGACTGCGGCTACGGCACTTGGGTGGGCCAAGCCGCGGTAGACCCCGATGTGGTGTGGGCCAAGTTGGCCGCCATGGCTGAGGGAGCGCGCATTGCCAGCAAGCAGTTTTGGAAATGATGCGCCCTGAGTTCTTCATTGCAACGGGACCTCACCATGTCTGACAGCAACCGATTCAAATTGGCCGGTGTGATGGGCATGCCCATTTTCCAATCGCGCTCGCCCATCATCCACAACCACTGGATCGCCCTGCACGGCATCAAGGCGGCATATGGTCATTTTCCGGTCCAGATCGACCAAGTGGAAGCAGCCATCCGTGGTTTATCGGCATTGGGGCTGGCTGGTTGCAACATCACCTTGCCGCACAAGGTCAAGGCGATGGCGCTGATGGACCACCTCACCCCCATGGCGCAGCGGGTGGGTGCCATCAACTGCATCGTGGTGCAAGCCGATGGCAGCTTGCATGGCCACAACAACGACGGCTATGGCTATTTGCAAAGCATCAGGGACGAAAAATCCGATTGGCGCGCCGATGCGGGACCCATCACCTTGTTGGGTGCAGGCGGTGCGGCACGCGCCGTGATCATGGCCTTGATCGACGCAGGCGCGAAGGAAATTCGCTTGCTCAACCGCACCCGTGACAAAGCCCAAGAATTGGCTGCGCTCAACCCCTCGGTGGTGAAAGTGCATGACTGGTCCGAGCGCCATGCCGCCTTGGCCGCAGCGGCCATGCTGATCAACACCACCAACCAAGGCATGTACGACCAACCGCCTTTGGACTTGGTGCTGGACGATTTGCCCGGCACGGCCTTGGTCAGCGATTTGATTTACGTGCCCTTGGAGACGCCCTTGATCAAAGCCGCCAAAGCCCGTGGCCATGTGGCCATCAATGGCTTGGGCATGCTGCTCAACCAAGCTGTGCCTGCCTTTGAGGCCTGGTTTGGTATCAAGCCGGTTATCGATGCGGCCTTGCGCCAGAAAATCCTCACTACCTTTTGACCTCCCATGCTTGCCCTTTTATCTACCCATGGCCGACGCTGCCAGAAATTACAACCCTTGACGCGCAGTCTCGGATGGGCCCTGTGCGCAGGGTTGTTGGCCTTGCCCGCTTGGGCCTCGGACAGCGACTGGACCATGGGTGTGTATGCGGGTCAGTACCACAACCAAGAGCCCGCCAGTTTTTTGGTGGGCCGCAGCGAATTCAAAAACCATTACATCTTGGCGGTCACCGCCAGCAAACGCTTATGGCGTGCGCAAAATTGGCCCCTCGAGTTGGAGTTGGACGCCATGCTGGGCCAACAATGGGGGCAAGCCACCCTCAGTGAAGTGGCCGTAGCCCCGGTGTTGCGCTGGAGTGGTCTGCCTGGCAGGGACACATTGGCGGTTGATGTGCGTGCGGGACCACTGGGGATTTCATACACCAACATCATCAGCCCCTTGGAGCGGGGCGTCAACGATCAAGGCAGTCGCACACTCAACTTTTTGATGCTGGAGCTCACGGCCTCAGCGCCCAAGAATCCCAAATCAGAATGGTTTGCAAGGTTGCATCACCGCTGCACCATTTATGACTTGATGAATAACTATGGTGCCAATGGAGAGGATTTTTTTGCTTTGGGTTGGCGCAAGCGTTTCTGATCAAGTTGACCACGCTGATGGGGCAAGGGGCCTTCAAGCCCATGGTGCGTGGGGATTCCTAGGTGTAAATCCGATGGGTTTGAAGCTGGGCTTGTGACACACTGAATTTTGTCAGCGGGTTTTGTGGCACAGATGTTTTGTCTGTCGTGCCCGCACAAAGCAGAGTGGTTTTACCCATGAAATTGTGCCGTTTCAATGGCGGGCGTTTGGGCTTGGTTCAGGGCGAGCATGTGATCGATGTCAGCGATGCTCTGGATGTCTTGCCCGCACTGCGTTACCCCTTTCCCAGCCACGATGTGTTCATCGCCCACCTCGAAGAATTGCGCCCAGGCATTGCCCGGGCTGCGTTGACCGGGCAGCGCCATCTCATGGCTGCGGTTCATTACGATCCGCCAGTGGCCAACCCTGGCAAGATCATTGGCGCACCCATCAATTACAAAGCCCATGCCCAAGAGAGTGCCCAAGACGCCAACATCGGCCATGGGCGAGCCATCACCACCATTGGGGACTGGGGCATGTTTCTCAAGGCCGGCACGTCATTGATTGGTGTCAGTGACGAGATCGTGCTGCGCTTTGGAGATCGTCGCAACGACCACGAAGTGGAACTGGCGGTGATCATTGGCAAAACCTGTCGCCAAGTGAAAGCCTCAGAAGCCATGGCCCATGTGGCGGGTTACAGCTTGTCCTTGGACATGACCTTGCGCGGACCAGAGTTCCAATGCTTTCGAAAATCCATCGACAGTTATGCCGTACTCGGGCCATGGCTGGTCACCGCCGATGAAGTTCCCGACCCCGGCCAGCTCGATTTATGGCTGCATGTCAATGGCCAAACGCGCCAGCAAGCCAATACCCGCGACTTGATTTTTGATGTGCCACGTTTGATTGAGTTTGCGTCCTCTTTTTACACCTTGCAACCCGGTGATGTGATCATGACCGGTACCCCCGAGGGTGTTGGCCCGGTGGTGCCGGGCGACTGGATGGAGGCCGGCGTGCAAGGACTGGGCACGCTGTCCATGCGAGTGGCCTCAAAGTACGCTTGACCGTTTTGGACACCCCTTTCCCTATAACAATGACCCACAGGAGATTTTTCATGTCACTTCACACAATCCAATGGACCCGCCGCGCATGGCATACCGTTTTGCTCAGTGCCTTGGTGGGTGCTTTGCCAGCGTTGGCCCAAAACACCATCAAAATTGGCATGATCACCGATCGCGTGGGTCCGGCCAAACCTTATGCCGAACCGGTGGCGGCGGGTGCGACCTTTGCAGTCAAAGAAATCAACGCCCGTGGCGGCATCTTGGGGCGGCAGGTGGAGTTGATGGTCGAAGATGACCAAGGCCGCCCCGATGTTTCGGCCACGGCAGCGCGCAAATTGGTGGATGCAGGGGCAGTGTTTATTTTGTCGGTATCTCTGACGCCAGCCACCCAGCAAGCGCAAACGGTGACCTTGGAGTCCAAAACCCCGCACATGACGCCCTCGAATGGTGGTGACACCTTGACCACCCAGGTCAACAACCCCAATTTTTGGCAAACCGGGCCATTGGGCTCGACCCAAATTGCCACTTTGTTGTCGTATGCCGCCAACCGCAATTACAAGCGGGTGGCATTGATCACCGAAAACTCAGACCTGGGTCAGCTCACCAATCGCTTTTTCAAAGCGGGCCTGGAGAAAGCCGGCATTCAAATTGTGGCCGAGGAGATGGTGCCACGCGGATCGACATCGGCCGATGCGCAGATGCAAAAAATCCGAGCCGCAAATCCAGAGGCCTTGTTCATGACCGGTGTGGTCACCCCAGAGAACACCTTGATTTTGCGCAGCTACCGCCAATTGGGCTTGAAGATGCCCATCCTGGGCAACTACAACCTGTCGGTGCCTGTCTACACCAGTGTGGCCAAGGGCTTGATGGACGGCGTCACATTTGTCGATGCTTTTGACCCCAACAAGCCCGAGACCAAACGCTTTATCGAGGCGTATAAAAAGGATGTGGGGACCGAGCCCTACAACCTCAATGGCTATGGATATGACGGAGTGATGTTGGTGGCTGATGCCATTCGCCGGGCTGGCGCGGTGGACAAAGACAAGGTGCGTGAAGCCATGCAAGCCACCAAAGGCTTTGTGGGGGTGATGGGGTCATCGGGTGCCCAATACGGATTTGCCGATGGCAAGCGCACCGGTTTTGACACCAATGGCATGGTGGTGCGTGTGTACGAGGGTGACAAGCAGGGCAAGGTGGTCCATGTCGGCGTTAAGTGATCTGGGCCATCACCACCCATGAATGATTTCTTGGAGTTGGTGGTGGGGGCCACGGCCAGTGGTTGTATTTATGCCTTGGTGGCATTGGCGTATTTGCTGATCACAAGGCCCACGGGCATCATCAACTTTGCCGTGGGAGAGTGGGCCATGATGGCCGCTTTTGCCGGCGTGGTCATGCTCAACCAATGGGATTGGCCTTACCCGGTGGGCATGGCGGTCATGGTGGCCATGATGTTTGTCGTTGGGTGGATGACCGAGCGTTTGACGGTGCGGCCATTGGTGGAGTCAGGCGCGCCCCCTTTGGCCCCCATCTTGGCCTTGTTGGGCATGTTGGTCGTTTTTCGCGAGGCCATATCCATCGGTTTTGGGCCTGATCCGCAGGCGGTGCCCGCAGCTTTTGGGTTTGGCCGTTTGGAGTGGGGCTTGTTGGCGGGCTCGTACCAAAGTTTTTTCATCATTGCTTGCACCTTGTCGGTATTTGCCATGGCTTGGTATTTTTTCGAGCGCACTTTGCACGGCAAATCTTTCGAGGCCGTGGCCATTGACCGCCGAGCTGCGGCTTGGATGGGCATCCATTTGGGCCGGGTGACCGCTGTGTCCTTTGCCATGGGTGCCGTTGTGGCGGGCCTGGCCGGTGTGCTGGCCGCACCCAATGTCTCGGCCCACTATTTGATGGGTATGCCCTTGGCGATCCAAGGCTTTACCGCTTTGGTGATCGGTGGAGTGGGGCGGGTTGAAGGGGCTTTGCTGGGAGGGCTGATTTTGGCCTTTGCCGAACAAATGACGGTGCGTTATGCCCCAGTGCCCCCTGGGTTGGCCATGGGCGTACCTTTGGTGTTGTTGATTTTGTTTTTGCTGGTGCGGCCCACGGGTTTGTTGCCGGCCCGTGAGGGTCGCACATGAAACGCACTTGGCCCTGGTTGCTGGCCTTTGTGCTTCTGTCGGGCGTCGCTTTTGCCATGGGGTCGTACCAAAACGATGTTTACCGCAAGCTTTTGCTATGGATCACCTTGGCCTTGGGGTACAACTTTTTGTTTGGCATTGCCGGTCAGGTTGCGTTTTCCCATTTCAGCTTTTACGGTTTGGGCGCTTACAGCGTGGTCATTGGCATCACCTATTTGGGCTGGCCCTTGCCCTTGGCAATTTTGGTTTCGGCTGCTTTTTGCATGGCCGTAGCCTTGTTGGTTGCGATACCCGCCACGCGTTTGGAGGGCTTTTACTTGGCTTTGGCCACACTGGCCTTTGCCCAACTGTTCATTGTTCTGCTCAACGAGGGCGGCCAAGTCACTGGGGGTACCGGCGGATTGGCCAATTACCGTTTGCCCGATATGGCCGGCTTTCGCATCACTGGCCCGGCCTATACCGTGGTAATCGTGGTGCTCATGCTCAGCACCTTAGCCATCTTACTGCGCTTGGACCGGTCACATTTTGGGCGCGCATGCCGAGCCGCCCGTGATAACCCCGAGGCGGCGGCGGCCATGGGCGTGGATGTGCGCCGCACCCGAATCTTGGCCTATACCTTGACCAGTACCTTGGCCGGTTTGGCGGGCATGGTGTATGCCTTTGTGGACAACACGGTCAACCCGACCATTTTTGGTTTGGAAAATGTATTCCTGCTGTTGTTCATGATCATCATTGGTGGCATTGGGCGCGCAGCGGGGGCGGTGGTGGGGGCGGTGCTTTTGTACCTCTTGCCATTTGTGCTCTCGCCGTTGATCGGTCACCACCACGCCTTGGTGTTTGGTCTGGTGATGGTGTTGGTGGTGTTGTTTCAGCCAAAGGGTCTGATGGGTGTGTGGGATGCGCTGCTGGCGCGCCGCAGTCAAGCTGTAAACAGCCATGCCGATAAAGGCGCGAAGGTGCAGACCCATGGCTGAGCCCACCCCCTTGCTGCAAGTGCGCGGCTTGACCCGTCGCTTTGGGGGTCTGTTGGCCGTGTCAGATTTGGACTTGGCGGTTTACCCCGGTGAAATTTTGGGGTTGATCGGCCCCAATGGGGCGGGTAAAAGCACCACTTTCGCCATGATCGCCGGTGCCATAGCCCCTTCTGCGGGCGAGATTTTTTTCAAAGGCCAGTCCCTCACCGGGCAACCGACCCATGCCTTTGCTGCGCGGGGCATCGTGCGCACCTTCCAGCACAACAAACCATTTGACAGCATGGGTATCGAAGAGAACGTGATGGTGGGTATGCACACCCAGATCAAGCACGGTCTGTGGCAAGTGGTGCTGGGGACGGCACAAGCGCGCGCCAGCGAGCGTGCCGCGCGCGATAAGGCGCGACACTGGATCGATTTTGTGGGTTTGTCCGAGTACGCCCAGGCCCCCGTAGGCACCTTGTCGTTTGGCCAAGGGCGCTTGCTCGAAATCGCCCGGGGGTTGGCAGCTCAACCTGAGTTGATGTTGTTTGATGAGCCTGCTGCTGGTTTGACCAGCGCGGAATGCGGGCGTTTGGCAGAGATCATCCGCGGCATCGCGGCGCAAGGCATTGCTGTGTTGCTCATCGAGCATGACATGCCTTTTTTGATGGCCTTGGCCCAACGGGTGGTGGTGCTCAACTTTGGGGAAAAAATAGCGCAAGGCAGCCCTGTCGAGGTGCAGTCCGACCCGGCCGTGGTGGCCGCCTATCTGGGGCAAGTGAAGGTGGGCCATGCTTGAGCTGATCAACGTCTGTGCCAGCTACCACCAGGCTCCCGTGGTGCAAGGGGTCAGCATGCGCATTGAAACCGCAGAAACCGTGGCCTTGATCGGCCCCAATGGCGCCGGCAAATCCACTTTGCTGGGGGCTTTATCGGGCACGGTGCCGCGCAGAAGTGGGCAAGCCATCCTCGATGGTGTGGACCTCATGGCATTGCCCAGCCACGCCATCGTGGCTTTGGGTGTGGTGCAAGTGCCTGAGGGTCGCCATGTGTTCGCGCCGATGACGGTGCAAGACAATTTGTTGCTGGGCTCGGTGGCCTTGGCCCAACGGAGTCGTTTTTTGCAACAGCGGTTTGATGCGGTCTATGCCCTGTTTCCGCGTTTGGCTCAGCGACGCCAACAGTTGGCCGGTACCTTGTCCGGCGGTGAACAGCAGATGGTGGCCATCGGTCGCGCCTTGATGTCGCAGCCGCGGGTCTTGTTGTTGGACGAGCCTTTTTTGGGCTTGGCCCCGATGGTCGTGGAAGAGATCCGTCATGCGCTGAACATCTTGCGCCAAGACGGCATGACCATGATTTTGGTGGAGCAAAAACTCGATATTGCCTTGCCATTCACCAGTCGCACCCATGTGATGATCAAAGGCCAATTGGCCTGGGTCCAAGACAGCGCCCAATTGATGGACAGTCCAGATTTGGCGCAACTTTATTTTCGACTCGCACAGCCACTTTCTTAAATCCAGGAGATCACCATGACCAGCCCCTTGAGCGCCACCCACAACTTGCGTCCCGCCAGCCGGGGCATTCACCACCTGGCCCTCAACACCGATGACATGAAATCCACCGTGGACTTCTACACCCGGGTCTTGGGCATGCCCTTGGTGCATGCCTTGCGCGTGCCGCCCGGTGTGGGTGTTGGGCCGGGCAACCGTGGCAACCCACCTTTTGAAAACCTGCGCCACTACTTCTTTGATGCGGGCGGAGACACGCTGGTGGCTTTTTTTGAAATGCCCAAGGGCGCCAAGAGTGCGGGTGACCGCGACGCCCTGGCTGCCATGCAGCACTGTTCTTTCACCACCAGCAAAAGCCAGTTTGATGTGCTGCATCAGCGGCTCAAAGATGAGGGCATTGCCTTGATTGGACCAGTGAATGTCGGGGCGCAAACCTGGTCGTTGTACTTTTTTGATCCCAACGGCATTCGGCTGGAGCTGTCATGGCAAGAATACGATGAGGATGACGTACAAGTGGTCAAACGCTGGACGCAGACGCAAGCCGAGGCCCTGCAAGAGTTGGAAACCTTGAATGTCGATGCGCAGTGGTTGTCATCGGTGACGGCCCATTTACCCACCACCAGAGCCAGCTAGGAGCACATCATGTCTCCATTCATTCCCATTCGTGGCTTGCACCACTTTGCCTACCGCTGTCGCGATGCAGAAGAAACACGCCACTTTTATGAGGATTTGCTGGGCTTGCCCTTGACCCACATCGTGCGCGCCGACACCATCCCCAGCACCGGAGAGCATTGTCCCTACGTGCACTTGTTTTTTGAAATGACCGATGGCAGTTCGGTGGCCTTTTTCGATTTGGGCGATAACACCGCCAGCGAGCCTTCTCCCAACACCCCGCTTTGGGTCAACCACCTGGCCTTGCGGGTCGACAGCGTGGAGGCCGTGCAAACGGCTCTGGGCCGCTTGCGTGGCGCAGGGCTGGATGTGATTGGACCGGTGAACCATGATGGTTTTGTGGTGTCCATTTACTTTTTTGACCCCAATGGCATTCGGTTGGAGCTCACCACTGTCACGGCCAGTGACGCCCAATTGCAAAACTACCGGCGCGAGGCCCGAGGGCGATTGGATGCTTGGACCGCAGAAAAGGCCGCTCGGGCTGTGACCTTGGCCTGAGCGCCATTCGCTGATGCCCCAGCATCACACGCCGTCACTGTTCAAGGTGACCAAGCCTTTGGGCGTGTGCAGCACCGCTTGGACATTGGCAGGCCCTGTGGAGATAGCGACTTCCTTGAGCCCCAAGGCGGCGTAGGCGGCTTGGAGTTTGTTGGCGTTAGGGTGGCTCACACTCAAGCGCTCCAGGCTGACTTTGGAGCGTGGCAAGGTGTTGCGGGGGTGCAGGCGCTCTGGGTCGGCGTCCCCCGGTTTGCCCCACTGGATGAGACTGGGCAGTGTGCCTTGGAACAAGCGTTGTCCGTCGGGCCGCAAGCTGAATTGCCAATGCAGCAAACCCTTGGGGGTTCGCCGATTGGCATGGATGGTGGTGCCACGGTCGATGCCTTGGTCGAACCATGCTTGGCGTGCTGCAGTGATGTCTGTGGTGCCAGCCACAAAATGCAGCAAGCGCGGTTGCTGGGCGACACTTTTTTGCAAGGCTGGGTCGTCCATGTCAAACCAGCGGGCATTTTTGGAGCGCAGCGCCGGGTCGGCGTAGGGGTGGATGGCAATGATTTCAAAGTAAGCCATGGGGTGGGCGGGCGTGGCAATTTTGAACAAGCGGTTGTGGGTGCCTTGCTTGTCATGTTCGCCGCCAGGCCCTGGCGTGATGCCCAGCGTGTCCTCGCACCACTGCACACCCTGGGACAAGGTGGCGGCCACCACCACGAGATGATCGATTTGCGTTTTCATCCCTGCACCATACCACTGCGCCAGTTGAAGGCGGCTTTGCGGTATTGGCCCCACATTTATGGACCATGCGATCACAGTGATCCCGTCAGGCCTGCACCGACAGGACGAGCATGTTTCAGGCGTGCGGTGCCTGGCGGGGCACGATTTTCAGCGCCGCCGTCCTTTTCCGCTGGCACCGCCCAACAAGCCGCCCAACACACCCCGCACAATTTCTCGGCCAATGGATGAACCGACCGTGCGCACCGCGCTTTTGAGCACCAGTTGCGCCACCCCGTCGCGGTGCGCGCCGCGCGGGCCTTGGCTGCCAAACAGCAAATCGCTCACACTGCCCATCAGGCCACCCGAGGCAGGTGCCGATGCGCCATGGTTCGCATCGCTTGGCAATGGGCTGGCGCCTGCGCCGGAGACATCGCCACCATGGGCCCGCCCTTTGATCATCTCGTAGGCCGATTCACGGTCCACGGTTTTTTCATAGACACCTGCCACCAAGGAGCTTTGCAGCAAGGCTTGGCGCTGCTCTGCAGTGATGGGGCCGAGTTGGCTGCC